>JBFFWJ010000016.1:0-16848 GCA_041570315.1 Longimicrobiales bacterium
CGCCTCGACCCCTCCCTCGACCCGGGGGGCCATGAGGTTCCCGTAGTCCAACCGAACGGGCTTCATCCATCCACCTCCACGGTGAGTCCGTCGTATGCGGGCCGCACGCCCTGCGGCAGCCGCTCGAGCAGCTCGGCGTGCGTGACGCGGTGCGTGAGGTGCGTCAGGAACGTCCTCGCCGCGCCGACCTCTCGCGAGGCCTCGATCGCCTCCTCGATGTTGAAGTGCGAGCCGTGCGTCCGCCCGAACCAGAGGGCGTTCAGGACCAGCACGTCGACGCCGCGCAGGACGTCCACCGCGTCGGGCGGAAGGCGCTTCGCGTCGGTGACGTATCCCAGGCCACCCACACGAAAGCCGTACACCGAGCAGGCCCCGTGCGGGACCCGCACCGGGTGGAAGTCGCGGCCGAGGATGCTAACGGGCTCACCCACGTCGAAGTCGGTGAGCCGGACGCGCGGCTTCGAGCTGCCCTCGGGGGGCTGGAACGAGTCGTCGAAGATGTACTCGAGGTGCCGCTCGAGGATGGGACGGTACTCGCTGGGAACGTACGCGGGCATGTCTCCCCTTCGCACCGTGAAGACGCGGATGTCGTCGATGCCGTGCAGGTGGTCGGCGTGGGCGTGCGTGAACCAGACCGCGTCGATGCGCGTCACGCCGGCGGCGATGAGCTGCAGGCGCAGCTCGGGCGGCGTGTCCACGAGCAGGCTCCCCTCCTCCACCTCGAGCAACGCGCCGTGACGCGTCCGCCGGTCGCGCGGATCCCGCGACGTGCAGGCGGCGCAGTCGCAGCCGATCACGGGAACGCCGAAGGATGTGCCCGTGCCGAGGAAGGTCAGCTTCATCGGCGCCCCCATCGACGCTGGCTCCGGCAAGCGACCACCCCTCAGAGCCTGTCGAGGCGGAGATTGTTGGTGGTGCCCGACTCGTTGAACGGGAAGCCGGCGGTGATCGGCACCGCCGCCCCCGACTCCCCCACCCCGCTCCTCCTCACGGTCTCCAACCCGAAGGCGGACAGCGCGGGGTACGTGACCTCGACCCCCTCGGCCAACACCGGCCGCACGCCCCAAACCGCATCGAGCTGCCGATACGTCTTGGACTCGGTGGTCACCGCGAAGACCGGGACCGGAGGTCGGTAGGAGGAGACGAGGCGGGCCGAGAAGCCGGAGCGGGTGATCACGACGATGGCGGGAGCCCCGATCTGACGCACCGCTTCGACCGTGGCCGAGGCGATCGCGTGCTCCCGGCTGGAAGCTCCGCCACGCGTCCTGAGGCCGGGGCTCGTCAGGTACCGCGGACCCCGGGCGAGAAAGCCGGAGCGCTCGATCTCACGACCGATGCGCACGATGGCCTGCACCGTCTCCAGGGGATAGCGCCCGACCGCCGTCTCGCCCGACAGCATCACCGCGTCCGATCCGTCCAGGATCGCGTTGGCCACGTCCGAAGCCTCCGCTCGGGTGGGCCGCGCGTTCTCGACCATCGACTCGAGCATCTGGGTCGCCGTGATGACGGGTCGCGCGTGGTAGTTGGCGAGCTGGATGATCCTCTTCTGCGCGAGCGGGACCCGCTCGAACGGCAGCTCCACGCCCAGGTCACCCCTCGCCACCATCACGGCATCGGCTTCCGGCAGGATCTCCTCGATCGAGCGCAGCGCCTGAACCTTCTCGATCTTCGCGACGACGAGCGCCCTCCCCCCCAGCCGGCCCTTGAGGTCCGTGACGTCGTCGGCTCGCCGCACGAAGGAGAGGCCGACGAACTCGGCGTCGTGCTCGAGCGCGAAGTCGATGTCGGCGAGGTCCTTCTCGGTCAGCGACGGCGCGCCGACCTGGACGTTGGGCAGGTTGATCCCCTTGCGGCTCCTGAGCGGTCCGCCGCGCACGACCTCGAGACGGGTGCGGCTGCCGTCGGTGCCGACGCAGCGGAGCTCGAGGAGGCCGTCGTCGAGCAGCACGACGTCGCCCACGTCGATCTCGTCGGCCAGGGGTGCGTAGGTCGTGGGGATCTCCCCCGTCTCGGCATCCGCTTCGGGGGCCATCAGGACGCGATCGCCCCGCGCCAGCGTCATGGGCTCGCTCAGGTCACCCACACGGATCTTGGGTCCCGCCAGGTCCACCAGGAGAGCGACCGGGCGACCGACTTCCGCGGCCGCGGCGCGCACCGAGGCGATGGCGCGGGCGTGATCGTCCTGGTGGCCGTGCGACATGTTGAGCCGGGCCACGTTCATGCCCGCGCGGACCATAGAGAGCACCGTGTCCGGAGCGGAGCTGGCGGGTCCGAGGGTGCAGACCACCTTCGTGCGGAGCATTCGTCGTGGCGCGGGGACGGTACGGGGTACGGACGTCGGTGAGCGACGAATTGTCGTAACGCCCGATGGGGCGGGCAACACCCACCGGGGGTGACGCCCCGCACTCCATTCGTTTTCTTACGCTGCGCCACATACCCGGTCCAGAAGGGAGAGCGCGATCCGCGCCGGAATGAGCCACATTCACGTCCAACGCCCGGGGGATGCCTCCGGGCTCGCCTCCGACCTGGCCACGGCGACCTGCATCGCGCTCGACTGCGAGGCCGCGGGCTTCCATCGCTACAGCGACCGGCTCTGCCTCGTGCAGGTCACGGTGGCGGAGCGCACGTACGTCCTCGACCCGTTCGGCTTCGACCCTACGGAGCTCCTTTCGCCGGCGCTCGAGGATCCCGACGTCGCGGTCGTCATGCACGGCGCCGACTTCGATCTCCGGCTCCTGCGCCGGGACCTGGGCATCCGCCTCCGCGGGCTCGCGGACACGCAGATCTCGGCGGCGCTGCTCGGGGAGGACGGGCTCGGGCTCGCTTCACTCCTCGAGTCTCGCCTCGGGATCTCGCTCTCCAAGAAGTACCAGCGGGCGGATTGGGCCGAGCGGCCGCTCTCCGACGCCATGCTGGAGTATGCGGCGAGCGACACCCGCCACCTCGTGGAGCTGCATGACCTCCTGGTCCGCGAGCTCGGGGACGCGGACCGCCTTTCCTGGGCCCGGGAGGAGTGGCTCGCCCTCGAGCAGATCGCCGACGAGCCCATGGAGCCCGAGGGGTCGGAGGACCCCGTCGCACGGGTCAAGGGGGCCCGGAAGATGTCCGTGCGCACGCTCGCGAGGCTGCGCGAGGCGCTGGCGTGGCGGGACGAGATCGCCCGCGAGCGGGATCGGGCCCCGTTTCGCGTCGCGGGTGACGCCGCCCTCGTGCAGACCGCGACCTTCGGGGCCCGACGCGTCGAAGACCTGACGGACGTCAAGGGATTCCCGAAGGCCCTCGCCCGCGAGCACGGCAAGGCCCTCGTCGACCGCCTGCACGCGGTCGACGCCCGGCCCGAATCGGAGCTCGTGCCCTATCCCAGGGGAGCTCGACGCGGGCCGGGTCGGCCCCCGCCCGAGCTGGAGGACCTGGTCGATCGACTCAAGGAGGCGCGCAACCGGGCAGCCGAGCGGCTCGGGCTCCCTCGGGGAACGCTCCTGTCGAACACGCTCCTGCAGAGCATCGCCCAAGCGTCGCCCGGGGACGTCGAGGCGCTCTGCGCGATCGACGGGATGCGCCGCTGGAAGGTGGAGGTGCTCGGCGCCGAGATCCTCGAGATCCTGCGGCGCGCGGGCTGAGCCGGTACGCGCGCCGCGAGGCGGACGCTCGGGTGGAGCCGTCGGCGCGCCTTCAGGCGGCTGACTCCTCCTTGCGCTTGCAGTCGATGCAGTAGCGGGCGTGGGGCAGCGCGTCGAGGCGCTCGAAGCCCACCTCCGCTCCACAGGTGTGACACGTGCCGAACCGGTCGGGGTCTGCGTAGAGCCTCCGCAGCGCCTCCTCCAACCGGTAGAGGTAGCGCCCCTCCTTGGTGGCGAACGCCGCCGCCTTCTCGCGCTCCTGGGCTTCGGTCCCCTGGTCGGCCATGTGATCGGTATAGCCCGCGAGGGCCGAGTCCGTCTCTTCGCGGTCGGCCTTCGTCCATTCGTCGAAAAGGCCCAGCGCCTTGAGCGCGCGCGCGCGCTCTTCCAGGAGACGCTGCTCGAGGTGCTTGAGCTGCTTCTTGGTCAGCGCCATCTGTGCCCCATTCGGTGCGGAAACGGGAGTAGCAGAAGAAGGTAACCGGCACGCTGGATAGCGTCTACGCTTCCGCCGAACTCGGGGTGGCGAGCCGCGGCGCGGACGCCGGCTCACCAGCGGACGAGCGCCGAGCCCCAGGTGAAGCCGGATCCGAAGGCAGCCAGAGACAGCAGGTCACCGCGCCGTAGGCGTCCCGCGCGCACCGCCTCCGCGAGCGCGATGGGAATCGTCGCCGCCGTCGTATTGCCGTATCGATCGATGTTGTTGAAGACCTTTTCGTCCGGCAGCCCGAGGCGGCGCTGCACCATCTGCGAGATGCGCAGGTTGGCCTGGTGGGGAATGAGGAGGTCGATGTCCTCGGTGGTCAGACCGTGGGCGTCGAGCGACTCCTCGACCGCCTCCGGCATCCGCGCCACGGCGTGCTTGAAGACCTCACGACCCTGCATCGTCGGATAGTGGCGGCCCGCCTCGATGTCCTCGACCGAGATGCGCGGGTGCTTCTTCGAGGAGGCGATCTCGGCCCACAGGACCTCCGCCCACCGGCCGTCGGAATGGATGTGGGTGGAGAGCACGCCCCGATCCGCCTCCTCGGTGGCCGTCAGGACGGCCGCCCCGGCGCCATCCCCGAAGAGGACCGCGATGTCGCGGCCCCGCGTCGTCACGTCGATCCCCGTGGACTGGATCTCGACTCCGACCAGGAGGACGGTCCGATACTGGCCGGAACGGATCCACGCGTCCGCCACCGACAGCCCGTACACGAAGCCCGAGCACTGGGCTCGGATGTCGAGGGCCGGAATCCCCTCGAGGCCGAGCTCCCTCTGCAGGAACACGCCCGTTCCCGGGAAGAAGTGGTCCGGGCTCAGGGTGCCGAGGACGATCGCGTCGACCGCGGACGCGTCCAGGCCGGCTTCCTCGAGCGCCATCTCGCTGGCTCGGCGCGCCATCTCCGCGCCGCTCATTCCCTCGCGCACCCAACGACGCTCCCGGATCCCCGTCCGCTCGACGATCCACTCCTCCGAGGTATCCATCAGACGGGTGAGGTCTTCGTTCGTCACCACCCGGTCCGGCACGTAGAAGCCTGTGCCCGCAAACGCCGTGCGCGGCAAGGGACCTCCTTTGATCGGGGTCGGGCTGGGGGGGACCCGACGTAGCCTGCGCGGGTACTGCCGGCGTCGACCCTCCCCGCCGACGTCCTGCCGGGCCACCCTCAGGCCCGAGCCGGACCTGCCGAAAGCTAGACATGAGCTCCGACACGATCCATTGCTCCCGGTGCGGCGAGGATGCGACGCCGCTCGCCAAGCCTCCGTTCCGCACCGATCTGGGCGAGCGGATCCATGCGAGCATCTGCGAGGGCTGCTGGCAGGAGTGGCTGCAGCACCAGACGCTGCTCATCAACCACTACGGCCTCGACCCACGGGACTCCAAGGCGCGCGCCTTCCTCTACGAGCAGATCGAGCAGGTGCTGCTCGGGGGTGGCGAGGGCAAGGAGATCGACACCTCCCAGCAGGGCTCGATCGAGTGGTAGCCCGTCCGCGCGGCGCTCCGGACCGCGCGGACGGGTGAGGCGAATCAGCCCGCCAGCACCTCGCGAGCCTGCGTCAGCGCGAACTCGAGCTCCTCTCGAGCGATCGTCAGCGGGGGCGCGAAGCGAATCACCTGGTGGTGCGTTTCCTTCGCCAGCACGCCGCGCTCCCACAGACCCTCGCAGAACGGGCGAGCCGTCCCGCTCGACTCCTTGATGACGACGCCGATCATCAGCCCGCGTCCGCGGACCTCCTCGACGTGCGGTGAGGCGATCGCGCGCAGCTGTTCCATGAACCAGCTCCCGAGCTCGTCGGAGCGCTCGGACAGGCTCTCGTCCACGATCACGTTCAGAGACGCGAGCCCGACCGCCGCGCCGAGAGGATTCCCGCCGAAGGTCGACCCGTGGTCTCCGGGATGGAACACGTCCATGAGCTCGGCGTCGGCGATCGCGGCCGAAACCGGATAGACGCCTCCGCCGAGCGCCTTGCCCACGATCAGCACGTCCGGGCGCACGTCCTCCCAATCACAGCAGAACATGCGACCGGTGCGGCCCAGGCCGGTCTGGATCTCGTCGGCCATGTACGCGATCCCGCGCTCGGCGCACAGCTGGCGGGTGCAGGCGAGATAGCCATCGGGCGGCACGACCACGCCGCCCTCGCCCTGCAGCGGCTCGACGAGGAAGCCGACCGTGTTCGGCGTGACCGCCCTCTCGAACGCCGCCGCGTCCCCGTAGGGCACGAGCGTGAAGCCCGGCGTGAAGGGCCCGAAGCCCTCCTTGTACTGGTCCTCGGACGAAAACCCGACGATCGTGGTGGTCCGACCGTGGAAGTTGTTGTCACGGACGATGATCTCGGCCTGGTCCGCGGGCACTCCCTTCACCTGGTAGCCCCACTTGCGGACCATCTTGATCGCCGTCTCGACGGCTTCGGCGCCCGTGTTCATCGGCAGCGCCCGGTCGAAGCCGGTGACCTCGCAGAGCCTTCGGAGGAACGGGCCCATCTGGTCGTTGTGGAAGGCCCGCGAGGTCAGCGTGAGCGTGTCGAGCTGCCTGTGGGCCGCCTCGATGATCGCCGGGTGCCGGTGACCCTGGTTCAGCGCCGAGTAGGCGCTGAGCATGTCGAGATAGCGCCTTCCGTCGACGTCCCACACCCACACCCCCTCCCCCCGCTCGAGCACGACCGGAAGCGGGTGGTAGTTGTGCGCGCTGTACCGGTCGACTTCCGAGAGAAAGCCCTGGGCCTTGGAAGCGGTCGCTTCGGTCATGTGAGGCTCCGTGAATGTTTATTCAAAGCTCGTGAATGCTAATGCTGGGCCTGGGGTCAGCCAACGGGCGGTTGGGGACGTTCGTCCACCGTCAGCTTGAAGACATCCGGTCGCGCATAGTGTCCGGTGACGTCGAAGTCGAACTTGCTCCGGGCGATCGCCCCGAGATCGAGGTCGGCGAGCAGAACGCCCGCCTCGTTGTAGAGGGGTCCCGCCAACTGCTCGCCGAGCGGTCCGTAGATGGCCGATCCGCCGGCGCACAGCGTCGCGGGCCAGGCATCCAGCTCGTCCTCGACGGGGAGGTCGTCGGGGTACATGTCGCGGTGCACGTACTGATTGCACCCGAGCACGAAGCAGCGACCCTCCAGCCCGATATGGCGCAGCGTGGACTGCCAGCGCTCGCGCGCGTCGGCGGTCGGGGCCAGGTAGATGTCGACGCCCTTCGCATACATCGACATCCGGGCCAGGGGCATGTAGTTCTCCCAGCAGATGAGCCCACCGACGGTCCCGAACGGCGTCTCGATCGTCGTGAGCGTGCTTCCGTCTCCCTCGCCCCAGATCAGGCGCTCGGCCGCGGTCGGCTTGAGCTTGCGGTGCTTGCCCAGGAGGGAGCCGTCGGGGCCCAGATAGACGAGCGTGCAGAAGAGGGTGCCCCCGCTGTACGTGCTGTCGCGCTCGACGACCCCGACGCACAGGTACACGCCGGCGGCGTGGGCCGCCTCCCCCATGCGCGCGACCTCCGGGCCCGGCACCTCGACCGCCGCCGACCAGTAGCGCTCCCACGTCCGGCGGCCCGCCTCGGACCGACCCCCGACGGCAGTGCCGAAGGCGAGCCCCCAGGGATACCCGCCCACGTACGCCTCGGGAAAGAGCACGAGAGCCGCGCCCTCGCGGCCGGCCTCCTGCGTCATCGCGCATACCCTCTCGACGGCGACGTCCCGGTCGAAGGGCGCCGCGGCCGCCTGGACCACCGCAACGCGAACGGATGCCGGCTCGGTCAAGTGCCACTCCTGCTCTTGCGATCCACCACGAGCCACGCCGAGGTCACGAGCGTGGCAACGGCAATGGCGTTCCACGAAAACAGAACATACGTCCAGCCTACACGAATGGGATCCGCCATCACCCACCCCGAATGATAGAGGATCCAGGTCAGCAGCAGGAGCCACGTCCCGAGGGCAAGCACGCTCCCCCGGCGGACCCAACCGAGCCAGGCGCCTCCCCGGGTCCACTCGAGCAGAGCGAGGCCGGCCGAGGAAGCGAGGAGCAGGACCAGGAGCGAGTGGGACGCCCCTGGAACACCGCCGTGGTCGTCGTGCGCCCAGAACAGGAATGCGGCGTTCAGCATGGCCGCCGCGAATGCCGGGTATCCGGCGCGCGGCGGCAGCCGCCCGCGCTGAGCCAACAGGTCCACGCAGCCCGTGAGGGCGAAGGGGAAGTACGAGGCGATGTGGGCCCATCCCATCATGGCGTCGTCCGGGTCCCAGCCGCTGTTGGGGAGCTCGAACCAGCAGGCGATCAGGGGGAGCACGAGCTTGAGCGACGGGAGGAGCGAGCCCCGCTCCAGCGGGCCGTCATCCGGGCCCGAGGTCCGGGCGAAGCCATCGACCAGCCAGGCGACCGCCCACCCGGTGAAGAGGAGCCCGAAATAGAGGTGACCGGCGAACGTCCCCGAGACCTCGATCGTGTGCGTGTCCATGGGCGGAACATGCAGCAGCCGGCCCTGCGCAGCCACGCCCGCTGCCGGTCAGCCCCCGGAGTAGACGAGCTCGGCCACCACCTCCCCGACCATCCCCAGGGTCGATGCGCTCACGCGCTCGGGCGTATCCTCGGGCGTGTGCCAGTAGGCGTTGGCCGGCCCGTACGTGAAGTCGATGAGGTTCGCGGTGGGCAGCCCGGCCTCGATGAGCGGAACGTGATCGTCGACCAGCTCGCGCCCGACCCCGGTCGGGAAGTAGTCGCGGAACCCGAGACGCTCGGCGGCCCGCCAGACCTTGCGAACCACGACGTTCGCGTATTGGGCCGAGAGCGCCTCGACGGGGAAGCTGGGATCGGCGTCGCCGACCATGTCGAGCAGGAGCCCGTACACGGGCCGGCCGGTCTCCGGCAGCGAGGCCGCGTACCGCCGGGCACCGAGCAGCATGTCCTCGACACCCGGGCCGTAGTCCTCCCCGTCCACCAGGAGGAGGTCCACCCCGACCGGCGGCGGCTGGGCCGACAGCAGCCCGGCGAGCTCCAGGAGCACGGCCGTTCCCGAGGCGCCGTCGTTGGCGCCCGGCACGGGGACGCCGCGCAGCTCCGGGTCGGCGGCCTGGTCGGACGTGGGGCGCGTGTCCCAATGGGCGAGCAGCAGGATCCTTCGCTCCCTCTCGGGGGCGAAGCGGGCCAGCACGTTCACCAGGTCGAGCGTGTCTCCGGCGGTGGTGACGTGCCGGAACGAGTCCGCCTGGAGCTCGGGAGCCAGCGTGTCGAGCCGCGCGAGCATCCACGCCAGCTGTCGCGCGTGGCCCTCGCTGCCCGGCACGCGCGGACCGAACGCGACCTGCGCGCGCACCAGCTCGTACGCGGACGCCCCCTCGAAGGAGGGCCGGCCGGGCGTGGCGCCCAGCGGCTGCCCGGAATCGGCGCAGGCTCCCAAGACCACGAAGGCGGTGAATCCGATCCGTGTACGCATGACGGGTCGATGGTACATTCCGGCTGCCCGGATGATCCCCCCTACCCCTCCGTGACCCGACGACGCAACGCATGAAGATCACACGCCGCCGCTTCCTGACGTCAGCCGCGGCCGTATCCCTGGGCTTCGCCGGGCTGCGCCGCTGGGAGTCGGAAGCGGCCGCCACCGAGGCCCAACTCGCGACCGGCTTCGGCCCGCTGCTCGACGATCCGGAGGGAATCATCGCGCTCCCCGAGGGCTTCTCGTATCGAATCCTCTCGCCGTGGGGGGAGCGCATGACGGACGGCTTCCGCGTGCCCTCCCGCCACGACGGGATGGGGGCGTTTCCCGGTCCGCGCGGAACCACGATCCTCGTTCGCAACCACGAGGTGAACCCCGGCGACGACCCGGAGTCCAGCGCCTTCGGCGCCGATCTCTCCCTTCTCGAGCGCCTGGACCCGGCGCTGCTCTACGACGGGGGGACCGACGGCGCTCCGGCGTTCGGCGGAACGACGACGTTGGTCTACGACACCTCGGCGCAGACGCTCGAATCGCACCACCTGTCGCTGGCCGGGACGCTGGTGAACTGCGCCGGAGGCCCGACGCCTTGGGGAAGCTGGATCTCGTGCGAGGAGATCACGCGCCGAGCGGGCGGCGACCTCGCGAGGGACCACGGCTTCAACTTCGAGGTGCCCGCGCGCGCCGACGGCGGGGTGGTCGAACCGGTTCCCCTCGAGGCGATGGGCCGCTTCATGCACGAAGCGGTGGCCGTCCAGCCCTCCAGCGGGATCGTGTACCAGACCGAGGACCGCGGCGACGGGCTCCTCTACCGCTTCCTGCCCTCGGTGCCGGGCCGACTGACGGCCGGCGGGCGGTTGCAGGCGCTCGCTGTGCGGGACGCCCCCCAGCTCGACACCAGGAACTTCGACGCTCGCGCGATCGAGCCCGGACGCCCGATGGCGGTCGAGTGGATCGACCTCCGGGATCCCACGTCCCCCGAGGACGACCTGCGCTACCGCGGGTTCTCGGCGGGCGCGGCGCGCTTCGCCCGGGGGGAGGGGATCTGGTACGGCAACGACGAGGTCTTCATCGCGTGCACGAACGGCGGGCCCGCGCGCAAGGGACAGATCTGGCGATACCGCCCCAGCCCGGACGAAGGCTCGCCTTCGGAGCGGGATCGCCCGGGCACGCTCGAGCTCTTCGTCGAGCCGAACGACGGCGCGCTGGTCGAGAACGCGGACAACCTCACCGTCGCTCCGTGGGGCGACCTGGTCGTGTGCGAGGACGGGACCGGCGACGACTACCTGGTCGGGATCACGCCCGCGGGGGAGATCTACAAGCTGGCGCGCAACCTGAACGGCAACGGCGAGTTCGCGGGCGCGTGCTTCTCGCCCGACGGAACCACCTTCTTCGTCAACATGCAGGTCGACGGCTGGACGCTCGCGATCACAGGCCCCTGGAGCAACACCCGACCCTGAGGGGTTCGCCCATCGGGGCGTGGGACGCTCGGACCCTCGAAGCGCTCCAGGAGGAGGCCACCCGGCCCACCGTGCCTCGGGCGACCTTCGTCAGCCGCACTCCGAGTAGCCGCACACGTGGCACTTCTTGCAGCCCTCCTCGAAGGCCAGGTGCCCCGTACCGCAGTCGGGGCACGTGCCCATGTCGAACACCTCGGGTCCGGACGCGCCCGGCCGGGCCTGCGCCTGGGAGGCGCCCTGCGTCGAGCCGACCGTCAGCGGGAGGGCCTCCTGGACGCCCTCCTTCTCCTCCAGGTACCGCTCGATCGCCTGCCCGATCGCGTCGGGCGCCGAGAGCACCTTGTTCGGTCCCAGGCCCACGGCGCGATCGCAGGAGATGCCGCGGAGCTGATCCTTCACCTGGCGGATCGAGATCCCCGAGCGCAGCGCGAGCGACATCAGGCGTCCGATCGCCTCGGCGTCGGCGTTCGCCGCCCCGCCGGCCTTGCCGAGCGTGCAGAAGACCTCGAAGGGCTTGCCGCCCTCGTCCTCGTTGATCGTCACGTAGAGGTCTCCGAGGGGCGACATCATCTTCATCGTGTACCCCCGCAGCGCGTCCGGCCGCTGGCGCTTGTGCCGCGCCGCGCCCGCCGTGAGGTCGCGCTCCTGCATCTCGCCCTTCAGCCGCTCCACCTCGATGCGCAGGTTGTGCGCCTCCTCTCGGGCATCGGCCAGATGGTGCTCGAGCTCCGAGACCTCGTCGGCGATCGCCGCGACCGTGTCCGCCCTGGCGGTCGCCCCCGTGGACAGGACCTGTCCCTCGCGGGAGCCGTCGCGGTAGACGGTCACGCCCTTGCAGCCGAGCCGGAAGGCGAGCTCGTAGATCTGGCGCACGTCCTCCTCGGTCGCCTCGCGCGGGAAGTTCGTGGTCTTCGAGATCGCGGAATCCGTGTGCTCCTGAAACGCCGCCTGCATCCGCACGTGCCACTCGGGCGTGATGTCGTGCGCCGTGCGGAAGACGCGCTGGACGTCCTCGGGCACCTCCTCGAAGTGGATGTGGCCCTCCTCCGCGATCCGCTCCATCAGCTCCTCGGAATGCCAGCCGCCCTCCTCGGCCGCCCGCACGAAGTCCGGGTTCACGTCGGGCATCATGGCGCCCGCCTGATTGCGCATGAACGCGACCGCGAAGAGCGGCTCTATGCCGCCCGAGCATCCCGCGAAGATCGAGATCGTCCCGGTGGGCGCCACCGTCGTGAGGTTGCAGTTGCGCAGGGGGCGGGTCGGGCGGATCCGTGAGCCGTCCTCCCGGACCGCGGCCTCGCCGTCCGGACCCCAGATGGACTCCGCCCACGCCGGGAACACGCCACGGGTCTCGGCGAGGCTCTCGGAGGCGTTGCGCGCCTCCTCGTTGACGAACCGCATGACGCGGCGCGCGAGCTCGACGGCTTCGGCGGAGTCGTACGGCACGCCGAGGCGGACGAGCATGTCCGCCCAGCCCATGACGCCCAGGCCGATGCGGCGGATCTCCTGCGCGAGGTCGTGGATCTGGGGAAGCGGATAGACGTTCGCGTCGATGACGTTGTCGAGGAAGTGCGTGGAGAGGTGGACCACCCGGCCCAGGCCGTCCCAATCGATCGCCGCCGACGGGTCGTCGCCCGTCCGCGCCTCGGCTCGGACGAACGCGCCCAGGTTGATGCTCCCGAGGTTGCACACGTCGTAGGGGAGCAACGGCTGCTCGCCGCAGGGGTTGGTGGCCTCGTACGAGCCCAGCTCGGGCACCGGGTTGAAGTCGTTCGCCCGATCGATGAAGAAGGTGCCGGGCTCACCGGTCAGCCATGCGCCGTGCACGATCATGTCGAAGATCTGCCGGGCGTCCTCCTGGCCCGCGACCTCGCCCGTCTTCGGGTTCACGAGGTCGTACGTCTCCCCGGCGCCGACCGCCTCCATGAACGCATCCGTGATGGCGACCGAGATGTTGAAGTTCGTCACCTGGGTCGTGTCGTTCTTGCACGTGATGAAGCGCCGGATGTCGGGGTGGTCCACGCGCAGGATCCCCATGTTCGCGCCCCGCCGCGTGCCGCCCTGCTTCACGACGTCCGTGCTGGCATCGTAGAGCTTCATGAACGACACCGGACCGGACGCCACGCCCATGGTCGACCGCACGGTCTCACCCTCGGGGCGAAGCCTCGAGAACGAGAAGCCCGTGCCCCCCCCGGATTGGTGCACGAGCGCCATGGCCGTGAGGGTGTCGTAGATCCCGCTCTGCCCGTTGGAGAGCGCGTCCTCGACGGGGAGGACGAAGCAGGCCGAGAGCTGCCCCAGCGGACGGCCCGCGTTCATGAGGGTCGGCGAGTTCGGCTCGAAGGTGCCCGTGATCATCAGCTCGTAGAACTTCCGAGCCACCTCGTCCACCGCCGATTCCGACGCCCCGTAGTCGGCGTCGACCGAGGCGATCGTGCGCGCGACCCGCCAGAACATCGTCTCGGGCTCCTCCACCGGCTCACCCGCCGCGTCCTTCTTCAGGTAGCGCCGACCCAGGACGATGCGCGCGTTCTCGGTGAGCTCCGCGGGCGGGAGGTCCTCCGGCACGACGTCGTCGAAGATCACGGAGTCGCGCCGGGGGCGAGGCTGGTGGACACGGATCATTCGTCACTGACTCCTGTGGAAAAAGCGTGCAAAACCCCGACCGCGAGAGTCGAAAACCGGCGGGAAGCCGCTCCCGCCGGTCATTCGCGTGTGGAACCCTCTGGGGGGGACACCAGATGTTGGGCAGGCCCATCTTAGGGCCACCATATCTTGGGGTCAAGCTCGAATCGCAACCGGTCCGGGCGCCCGCCTCGCGAGCGGTCACGGACACCCTGGATGTTCGGTATATATTCGGGATTCGCGGTCGGGTCCGCAAGCGGCGACGCCCGCCGACCCGACCGGTCGGCGGGGGCGCGCCGAAGTGGCACCGCGAGCGTCAGAACGGCAGCCCGACCCGCAGATACACGCGGGCTCCGGAGCCTTCGACGAGGGGCGCGGCGACCCCGGTGCGGAGGCGGAGCTGGCTGTCGTACAGGGCGAGGAGCTCGGTCGTGATCTCGGCTCCGACCGACGCGAGCGCCGAGCGCAGCGGGTTCTCGAACCCGGTCGCGAAGAGATCGGGTCCCCACGCGTTGCCCGCGTCGAAGAAGACCGAGCCGATGACCCGGTCGAAGTGGAGCGGCCACGCTCCGAGCCCCCGATTCAGCAGCCCGAGGGGAAAGCGGTACTCCGCCGAGGCGGTCCACGCGTAGCGCCCGAACCGGGTGGAGGGGAGATACCCGCGCACGGGAAAGAGCAGGAAGCTGCCCCCGAACAGCTCGGCGCCGGTCACGCTCTCGGGTCGCCCCGACGCCCCACCGACGTCGAAGTGGCCGGGGCCCGCGCCCGGCCCGCCCGACACCCCCCCGATCGCCTGGAGCGCGAGCACGTGGGTCACGCGCCCGGTGCTCCACAGCGGCACCGCCGCGCGCGCGCGGCCGATCGCGTCGGCCAGCGACCGGTCCACGCCCTCGACCGACACGAGCGAGTCGGGCACGCCCAGCTCGTTCCGCAGCCGCCCCTGCACGAACAGGTTGACGCCCCGCGTCATGCCCATCTGGAAGGAGTGCGAGCGGGCCGTCACGAAGCCCACGGAAGCAGCGACCTGCGCGAGCCGGCTGGTGGGCCGGGTGAGCGAGTACGCCTGCGTGGATTCGAAGGTCCGGTCGAGGAGCTCCCGGCTCTCCCACACCATGCCCCCGCTCAGCGTCAGGAAGAGATCGTGCCTCCAGCGCGGCGCGCGGAAGGTGGTGGCGACGTCGAGCTCGCGCTCGGCCTCCAGCACGAAGAGCGTGTCCGGCGTCTCGCCGGCCGTGAGCTGCCCGGCGCCGTCGTAGCGCTGCGTGGCCGTCACGCTGATCACCGGGTTGCCGAGGCCCGAGAAGGCGTAGCCGAGCCCGGCGTCGACCTTGCCTCCGTCGGTGAAGACCCGGCCGAAGAGGCTGTACGAGTGCCGTCCGACGACGTCGACGCCGGAGGTCTGGATCCCGAGCGCGGGACCCAGCGCCTCGCGCCGCCGCAGGAAGAGCCCGTCTCCGGTCGTGCGCCGGGGAAAGGCGATCGGCTCCCGGTACGAGACCTCCCAGTAGGTGGGCCGAAGCGTCGGCCCGGCGGCGTAGGGGCGGACCACGGCGTCCGAGGAGCCCCGCGGCGGCGTGACCGACGGGGGAGCGAAGCGCGGATCGGGGGACGGCGCCGGAGGCGCGCTCTGCGGCCGGAACGCGACCCGCTCCACCTCCCACCCGTCCACGTGGTATCCGGTGAAGTACAGCCACTGCCCCGAGGGATCCACGGAGGGGAAGGTGGCGCCCGTCCGCACGTTCGTGAGCAGGCGGGGCTCGGAGAGCCCGCCGTCGGGGTCGACCCGGGCGCCGAGGACGTTGGGGATCCCGGTCCGGTCCGATCCCCACACGAGCCAGCGCCCGTCCGGACTCCAGCGGGGCGCGAGGTCGACGGCGCGGTCGCGGGTCACCCGCACCGCGAGGGCCGCGTCGCGCGCGTCGAGCACGACCACGTCGGAGTAGGCATCCGGCTCCCAGCGCGTCGCCGCGATCCAGCGCCCGTCCGGGGAGATGCTGGGAAAGGCCCAATGGACTTCGGGGTCGGGCTCGGTGAGGCGTGACACGGCCCCGGTAGCCAGCTCCACGCGGACGAGGGCGTTGGTCCCGTCGCCCTGTTGGACCGCCACCGCCCAGGATCCGTCGGGCGAGACCGCGGGGTCGGTGAGGCGGGCGCGGCGCGTCAGCCGCGTCTCGCCCCCCTCTCGATCGACCACGTACAGGTCGCCGTAGGTGCGGTACGGGCCGGCGAGCTCGAGCTGCGCCATCAGGAGACGGCCATCAGGCATCCAATCGAAGGTCGCCAGGCCGTTGGTGCGCACGAGCCGACGGGCCCCGCCGCCCTCCGGGTCGTCGATCCTGAGCTGAAGGTCGGACCGCCCGTCCGAGCGGACGTAGACGAGCGCGGTGCCGTCGGGTGAGACCCTCGGGTGGAAGCCCCAGCGGGCGTCCAGGGTGAGACGCTCCGGCTCGGTGATCGCGCCCTGGGTGCGGAGCCGCTCGTCGAGGTCCGCGTACGCGGCGCGCAGCTCCGCCTCCCACGCGTCCCATTCCTCGGACAGCGAGGCTCCGAAGGCGGCGCGGCCCGCCGCGTTCATCCGGTACGGCACCCACTGGCCGGCGATCGCATCGGCGAAGGCCGCCATCCGGTCCTCGCCGTGCTTGTCGAGCAGGTGCTCGAAGAACTGTGCGCCGTAGGAGTAGGCGCGGTTGCCGCCGGGCCACAGGGGGGAGTTCCCGGACGCCTCGCCGATGCCCTCGAACCGGCCCTCGAGCAGCGCGGTCCGGATCTGCATCTCCTGGAAGGTGCCGTGGACCCGCCCGGCGCCGGTCAGACGGGTCTCGTACCACGTCGCCAGGCCCTCGATGACCCACCGGGGCGTGCCGAGCGAGGGAAAGAAGGGCCACTCCGACGAGACGCGGCCGAAGAGCCCGCGCGCCAGGCGTCCGACGGGGTTTCGTGCCAGATCGAGGTGCACCACGTGGGCCAGCTCGTGGAGGATGACGAGCTCCATCCAGTCGTCGAAGTACCCCAGCGAGAGGCCGTCGACCGGCGGGCGCGCGAATACCGTGATCCGGTTGGACGGCACGACGCGGGCGAAGCCGTTGGAGAAGTCGGCGTGGTCCGTGACCACCACGTCGATCGTACCCTCGGGCGGCTCGACGAAGGCGTCCTCGAGGGCGTCGTACGCCCACTCCGCGCGGTCGGCGGCCCGGCGCGCGAGCGGCTCGAGACGCTCCGGGAACGTCACCCGGAAGTGCTCCGTCTCGA
>JBFFWJ010000017.1:0-16569 GCA_041570315.1 Longimicrobiales bacterium
ACGCTGCGGCGGGGGGCTCGGCGACGCCGGTGCGACCCGCGTCGATCGGATTCAGGTCCGCTCGGTCACGCCGCGAAGGACTCCAGCGCGTTGCCCTTCTCACCCTCGCGCAGCCGTCGCAGCGCCCGGTCCCGAAGCTGACGGATCCGCTCCCGCGTAACCCCCAGCATGTTTCCGATCTCCTCCAGGGTGTGCTCGCGCTCTCCCTCGAGGCCGAAGTAGAGGCGAAGCACCTTCGCGTCACGCGCCTCGAGCGTCGACAGCGCGTCCGTGATCGTCTCGGTCAGGAGGCGACCCTCCACCTCGACCTCCGGCTCGGCGGCCTCTTCGGTGATGAAGCGCTCCACGAGCTGGGAATCCTCGGAGTCGCCGATCGGCGCGTCGAGCCGGATCTCGGCCGCATTCAGCGTCTGAAGCGACTCCACGAGCTCCGGGGTCAGGCTCGTCGCCTCCGCGAGCTCCTCCGTCGTCGGCTCCCGCCCCTTCTCCTGCTTGAGGCGCTCCTTCTCCCGAAAGATGCGAGCGAGGTCGCTCGCGCGGTTCAGCGGCACGCGGACCGCACGTCCGTGGTTCGCGAGCGAAGCCAGGATCGCCTGGCGGATCCACCACACCGCGTAGCTGATGAACTTGACGCCCTGCTCCGGATCGAACTTCCGCGCGGCCGTGACGAGCCCGACGTTGCCCTCTTGGATCAGGTCCGTGAGGGAAACCCCGCGGTTCTGGTACTTCTTCGCGACACTGATGACGAAGCGCAGATTCGCACGAGCCAGCTCCTGGATCGCCTCCTGGTCACCCTTCTGGGCGCGAGCGCCGAGCTCCTTCTCGCGCTCCGGCGTGATGAGCTCGTGGCGACTCACGTCGCGGAGGTACTGATCGAGAGCGCTCTGCTCCTCGACGCTGGCGTCGAATCCGGAAAGGATGTTGCCCTTCCCGCGACGCTTCCGACGCTTCGTGGTCGAAGCAGCGGCCATCTATGTTCTCCTTCGAGGCCCCGGCCGGTCCGCGTCGCGTGAGGCGCGTCGAGGCCGTGGGCGGACAGTGCGTAGGAGTCCGGGAAATCCTAAGCCATTCAGGGTGGCAGCTGTGTAGAGAAATGTCAAGCGGGCGCCGGCCGTAGCCTTCCGTGATCGAGCCCGTGCGGCTGCGGCCCGCTCGGGCCGGGCACCGCCTTTCGGTCCTGGATTGCGCTCGCCGAACAACCCCGTCTTCCGGTTTGGTGGTAACCCGCAACGACTTCGCGGTTCCTCGCGTCCGCCGCCGCGAGCCCGGCCGATCCGGCCCGAGTTGCAGGCCGCGCTCGGCTCTCTCTACCTTTGCCGGATTCCCGGCGTCGCCCTCACCTCCTGCGCAAGAGGCCCTGAGCCCTTCCCGTGTCGAGCTCCCTTTCGGTCGTCGGCGCCAGCGATATCGGGCGCACCCGAGCGCGCAACGAGGACAGCCTCTGCCTGCTGCCCCACCTCGGCGTCGCGGTCGTCGCCGACGGCATGGGCGGACACCCGGGCGGGCACGTGGCGAGCCAGATCGCCGCGGAGACCGCGGCCGCGGTGCTCGCCGGGGCCGTCGAGGGAGGCTACGCCGGGAGCGACCGGACGGGGTACATGCGGTCCGCGATGGAGCAGTCGATCGTCCAGGCGCACGAGGGCATCCGAGCCCAGGGCCTGGAGAGCCCCGATCTGTTGGGGATGGGCACGACGCTCACCGCGATCGTCGTGGACCCGGAGGCCGCCACCTATGTCCTCGGCCACGTCGGAGACTCGCGGGCCTACCTGTTCCGCGGGGGCACGTTGACCCAGCTGACCCGTGACGACACGTGGGTCCAGGAACGGCTCGACGCGGACCAGCTCACTCCCGAACAGGCTCGGCGGCACCCGTTCGGCCACCTCCTGACCCAGTGCGTCGGCCTGGATACGCCCCCGACCCCCCACATCCTGGACGGCCGGGTGAACGCGGGCGACGCGTACCTCCTCTGCACGGACGGGCTCGCGGGCATGGTCGAGGACACCGAGCTCGTGAGGATCCTCTCGGAGCACCTGCCGGGCGACGGCGCCGGGGACGCGGACGAGGCTTCGATCCGGGCGCTGGTCGACGCCGCGAACGAGGCCGGCGGGTACGACAACGTCACCGCCGCCATCGTCCACTTCGACGCCCGGAGCTAGCCGCTCCGCACCGGGCGGGTGATGCGCCCGAGCACCTGCTCGGCCGAGACCTCCCGGCGCTCGAGCGTGAACACGCGGAGGACGCGCGACGTCGTGTAGAGCTCGTGGGCGACCTTCGGCAGATCCAGGATGCCCTCGGCGCCCTCCATGCCCAGGCGCTGCACGAGCCCGTCCCGCCTCTCCACGAGCACGTCGAGCTGGAACATGGCGGCCTTCGCGGGGAAATCGATGATCACCTCGCCCGACTCGAGGCCGAGCTCCGAGGCCAGGTCGTCCTCCACCGCCCGCTTCCAGGGCGAGTCACCGACCGCCCAGTCCTCGACCTGCCGTCCCGCGAGGTCCGCCGCGGTCAGCTCGAGGGCGCGCTTGGGGAGCCTGCGATGGCGCAGAGCCGGGAGCCAGCGCGAGCCGATGCGGTCCGCGACCTCGCCGTCGTCCTCTCGCACCCGGCGGCCGATCTCGTAGAGCAGCTCCTCGTCCGTCGGCCCCACGAGCTCCTCGGGATCGACGAGGCCGGCTCGCACCGCCTCCTCGACGATCCGCTTGTACAGCGCCGTCGCCGCCCGCACCGCGTGATGCCAATAGACGTTGCGGAACATCTGGTACTTGGCGAAGAGCAGCGACTCGAGCGCGGCGACGGCCTTCTCGTGCACGCCGACCTCGTACAGCCCGGTCTCCGGATCCTGGAGGAGCTGAAGCCCCTGCAGGAGCCGCGAGACGTCGACCTCCCCGTACGGGACGCCGCAGAAGCGGGCATCGCGCTTGAGGTACTCCATCTTGTCCAGATCCAGGCTTCCGCTCACGAGGCCCCGCAGGGGAATGTCGCCGTCTCCCCGGATCAGCTCGTGGATCCGGTCCGGGGCGGTCAGCCCGAGCGGCGCGAGAGCGTCGCGCAGCGAGGGCGACGCGAAGAACCGGCGGCTGACCTCCTCGTGATGCGCCGGAACGTGCTCGGACTCGAGCTCTTCGAGGGCGTGCGAGTACGCGTAGTGCCCGATGTCGTGGAGGAGCGCGGCGTAGGGCACGAGCTCCTCGCCCTCCCAGGCCTCCGGCGGCACACCGCCCCGCTCGCGCAGATGGCGCAGGGCCGTCGTGGTCAGGTGATAGACTCCGAGCGCGTGATCGAAGCGCGTATGCGTGGCCCCCGGGTAGACCAGGTGGGCGTGACCGAGCTGTCGGATGTAGCGGAGGCGCTGGAACTCGGCCGTGTCCACGATCCGCACCGCCGTGGCGTCGAGCGGGATCGAGTTCCACAGCGGATCGCGAACGAGCTTCCCACCCACTGGGGTCGTCATGGCTGGAGTCTACGTCCCGGTGCGGGGCATCGAATGCTTCGACGGGCCGTTTGGCGGAGGCCGCGGCCCGCCTATATCTTCCCGAAGAAACCACGAAAGCGCCAGTCCGGCCTGGCGGTGCCGCACGCCGGCCACCGGCCCGTCCGCCCGTCCCCACCGCCCTCACCCCGATCCGCCGGTGCACGCCAACCCGACCCTGCGCGAGCACGTTCGCGCGCGCGCCGAGAACCGCCCGGGCGTCTACCGGATGTTCGGGCCCGCAGACGAGCTACTGTACGTGGGCAAGTCCGTGCGCGTGCGCTCGCGGATCCTCTCCTACTTCCGGGCGCCCCGGGGCGAGAAGGCCTGGGAGCTCATCCGTGAGACCTCACGGATCGAGTGGGACTACATCCCGAACGAGTTCTACGCGCTGATCCGCGAGATGAAGCTCATCCAGAGGTGGCAGCCCCGGTACAACGTCCAGCACCGGCGCAGGCGCATCTACGGATTCGTGAAGATCACGTCCGAGCCGGCGCCCCGCATCGTCCCGGTCACACGGGTCGCGGAGGATGGAGCCACCTACTACGGTCCCTTCCCCCGCGTGAAGGCCGTGGCCCGCACGGTCCGTGAGCTGGGCCACGTGCTCGGCTTGCGGGACTGCCCCGGCGCCACGCCGGTGTTCTTCGGCGACCAGCTCGAGATCTTCGAGGGCGGTCGGCTGCCTCTCTGCATGAGGGCCGAGCTGCGCACCTGCCTGGCCCCGTGCTGCGGTCGACCCACGACCGCCGAGTACCGGGCGGCGGTCCAGCTCGCGCGCCGGTTCCTGGAGGGCCGGGCCGACGCCCCGCTGGCCGATCTCGAGCGCAGGATGGGCGCCGCGGCGGGCCGGATGGAATTCGAGTATGCCGCGATCCTGCGGGACCGCCTCGAGCGTCTCCGCGGCTTCCGCGACCAGCTCGTGGCCTTCCGCGGACGGGTCGAGAACCTGTCGTTCGTCTACCGGGTGCCGGGCTTCGGAGGCGACGACCGCATCTACCTGATTCGCAAGGGCCGCATCCGCCGCGAGCTCCCGCACCCCAAGAGCCGGCGCGCCCGTGCCGAGGTCGCCGACGTCATCGAGGCCGTCTACGGCGAGACGGACGCGGGCCCACGCGGTCTGGACCCGCAGGATGCGGCCGAGATCCTCCTCGTCGCCCGCTGGTTCAGGCTCCACCCCCGGGAACGGCGACGCACCCGCACGCCCCGCGAGTGGCTCGAGCAGAAGCGACCCGTCAGGGGCTCCTGACGTCGTACTTGAGGAGGACGATCCCGGACGGGAACGACTCGCAGGAGTGGAGCTCGATGGGCACCCGGGGGGCCGGACCGGGGTGCAGGGCAATGCCGGTCCCGAGCACGACCGGCACGACGGCCACCTCGATCCGATCGACGAGCCCGGCCGCGTGGAGGCTCCGAAAGAGCACGCCACCTCCGAAGAGCCAGATGTCCTTGCCCGGCCTCTCCTTGAGCTCGGCCACGAAGCCCTCCGGGTCCTCGCTCACCACCGTGACGTCGGGGTGGTCCGCCGGGTCGAGGGTGGTCGACACCACGTAGGACTTCAGGCCCGGCAACCCGGCGGTGCCCTGGGTCGAGAGGCTCACCTCGTAGGTGCCCCGACCCATGACCAGCGTGTCGACCTTCGAGAGGTAGGCCCCGAAGTCGATCGCGTCGTCGTCCGGGATCCAGTCGAAACCCCCGTCCTCGTCGGCGATGAAGCCGTCGAGGCTCGCGGCCACGGAGTAGCGCAGGCGGCGCACGGTCCGGAGCTCAGGGAGCCCGGGCGGCCGCACCGGGCACGCGCACCCCGCCGTGTGCTCCGCTCGAGCCGGTCACGCCGCGCCTTCGGCTGCCGGGGTCACGCCTCGTACACGGTCCGCCCTCCGACGACCGTCCGCACGACCTGGATCTCCTTGATCCGGTCGGGATCGACGTCGTAGGGGCTCTCGGCGAGCATCACGAAGTCCCCGAGCTTGCCGGCTGCGATCGAGCCCTTCACCGCCTCCTCGTGCGAGGCGTACGCCCCGTGCACGGTGCAGATCTTCAGCGCCTGGTCGAGCGAGACCCTCTGGCTCGGACCCCACACGCGGCCCGCGAAATCCTTTCGCGTCACCATGGACTGGAGCGCCATCAGGGGCTCGTAGGGTCCGGGGCTGTGGTCGGAGGCGGGCGCCACGACGATCCCGTGGTCCAGGAAGGACCTGTGCGCGAACATCCACTCCATCTTCTCCTCCCCGTACTCGATCCACTTCTCTCCGTGGTAGTGCGCGTAGGTGTAGAAGGGGGCGGGGACGTAGCCTCCGTCGGCGATCCGCCGCAGGAGATCCGGGTTCACCAGCGAGCAGTGCTCGAGCCGGTGCCGGGTGTCGCGCCGCGGCCACTCGCGCTGGGCCCACTCGTACGCGTTGAGCACCATGTCGATCGTCACGTCGCCGTTGGCGTGGATCGCGATCTGCCAGCCGGCGCGATGGGCCTCCTCGACCACCTCGTTCACCTGCTCCTGGGTCATCGTCAGGATCCCGTAGTCGTCGGGGCGCCCGGCATACGGCGTGCTCATCGCCATCGTACGCTCCGAGGCCGAGCCGTCCGCGGAGTACTTCACGGGACCGACGCGGAGCCACTCGTCGCCGAAGCCCGTCCGCACGCCACCGGAGTTGAGCGCGGGGAACGAACCGCCCCGCGCGAAGAGGTTCATGCGCAGGCTCAGCTCGCCCGCCTCGCGCGCGTCCTGGTACGCGGTGAAGTCGGCGGGCCCCGTCCCGGCCTGGTGCACCGAGGTCAGGCCGGACTCGTTCATCTTCCTGCAGATGACCGCGACGCCCTCGGCGCGCTCCTCGCGCGTGGACCCGCTGGGCACGTCGAAGACGGCCCGCGCGCGCTCGGCGACCTTGCCGGTGAGCTCCCCGTCCTCCCGGTAGAAGTGACCGCCGAACGGATCCGGCGTGTCGGCCGTGACGCCGGCCACCTCGAACGCCCTGGAGTTGTAGACCCCTGTGTGGCCGCCGCGATGGCCCACCACGATCGGGTGGTCCGTGCTCACCCGGTCGAGGTCCACGCGGCCGAGCGGACGGCCCTCCTCCTGCTTGGTGTCGTCGTACATGAAGCCGACGATCCACTCACCGGGCGGCGTCGTGCGCGCGCGCTCGCGGAGCGCGTCCTGGATGCGGGCGATGCTGCCCAGGTTGGTGTTGACGTTCCTGAGCTCGTTGAGGCCGGCTCCCGAGGGGTGCGAGTGCGCGTCGATGAAGCCCGGAACGATCGTGGCGCCGGCCGCGTCGATCACCGGCGTGTCGGGGCCGGCGAGGTTGCGGACGTCGGCGTCGGAGCCCACCGCGACGAACCGCTCGTCCCTGTACGGGAAGGCCTCCGCGCGGGGGCTGGCATCGTCCTGCGTGAGCACGTTCCCGTTCACGACCACGAGATCGGGCGCCACGCTCGCCGACGGGGCGCCCGGGGCGCACCCCGCCGCCAGACCCGCGGTGGCCAGCGTCCCGAGGCCGAGGAAGTCCTTCCTGCTGATCTCGCTCATGGCGCCCCCCTTTTGACCGTGCGGCGTCGGCCGGAGGACGCGTCGGCATCCCGGCCTCGGTGACTCGTGCGACTGATTTACGTCGGGAGCCGATCCGGGAAAAGACGTGACCGGCCCGGGCCGGTCACGGGGCAGCCGGTGGCGCTCGGCGGACTCGGCCCACCGCGCGCGAGCCGACGGCCGCGCTCGGTCAGAAGACCGGTCCCACCGTCCGGCGGATCGCCTCCGCCTCGGCGACCGCGTCCGGATCGGGCGCCGTCATCAGGCTCACCACGACACAGCACGCCAGACCGGCGACGAAGCCCGGGATCATCTCGTAGAGGTCGTAGAACCCCGCCTTGAAGGCCTCCACCCAGATCACCGTGACGGCGAATCCACCGACCATGCCCGCCACGGCTCCCGCACGCGTCGTCCGCTTCCAGAAGAGCGAGCACAGCACGACCGGCGTGAACGCGCATGCGATCCCGGACCAGGCGAAGAGCACGAAGTCGAAGATGACGCGCACCTCCAGGAGGGCGACCACGAGCCCGGCCCCGCCGATGACCACCGTCACCGCCTTGCCCAGCCGCGACAGCGTGCGCTCCGACGCGTTCCAGCCGAGCGCCTTCTGGACGACATCGCGCACCACCACGGAGGACGCGAGGATCAGGAGCGAGTCGACGGTCGACATGATCGCCGCGAGCACCACGACCAGGAAGATCCCCGTGAAGAAGGCGGGGAAGAAGGCCGCGCTCATCTCGGGCAGGATCGTCTCCGGATCGGCCAGGCCCGGGAAGAGCGTGCGGCCCGCCATCCCTCCGAACACCGCGCCGACGTCGAAGCCGATCACGCACAGCACGGCCCACAGCCCCCCGTCCACGATCTGCTTCTGGTCCCGGGCCGCCATGAAGCGGGTGAGGAGCTGCGGCGATCCCAGGAAGGCGAGCCCGATCGCCACCGAGCCGGCCGCGCTGAGCACCCCGGCCAGCGTCAGCCCGTATCGCCCCATCGGCTCCAGCAGCGAGGGGTCGGCGGCGCGCAGGACGGCGAGCATCTCGCCCCATCCCCCCGCCTGGGCGATCCCGACGACGGGCAGCGTCAGCAGGCAGCCCAGCATCAGCACGCCCTGGAGGAAGTCGGAGTACGCGACCGCCTTGAAGCCGCCCACGGTGGTATAGAAGAGGACGATCCCCAGCCCGATCCACACGCCGGCCGTGTATCCCGTGCCCAGGAAGGAGTCGAAGGCCTTGCCCGAGGCGGTGAGCTGCGCCGCCGTGTAGGCCATGACCATGCTCAGGATGATCAGGGCCGAGAGCCACCGGAAGACGCCCGACGTGTCCCGGAAGCGCTCGGTGAGGTAGTCGGGGACCGTGATCGCGTCGTAGCGGTCCGTGTACTCCTTGAAGGGGCGCGCCACCCAGATCCACGCGCACGCCACCCCGAGCACCTCGCCCATGATGATCCAGAAGGCGTGCACTCCGATCGCGTACCCCATCCCCGTGAGCCCGAGGAGGAGCCAGGCGCTCTCGCCCGTCGCGTTCGAGCTGAAGGCGATCACCCAAGCGGGGAGCTTCTTGCCGGCGACGTAGTACCCCTTGAGGTCGCCGGACTCGCGGCCGCCCCAGAAGCCGATCGCCAGGAGGATCAGAAGGTAGGCGACGACGACGCCGAGAATCGTGGCGGAGGTCACCGGCCCCGGCCCTCCCGGTCACGGCGGCGCGCGCGAAGGAAGGCGATCTCGAGCCCGAGGCCGAGACCGACCGACGCGAGCAGGAGGAGCCAGGCCTCGAGCGGGAGTCCCAAGGGGTTCATGGCGCCCGACGGGCTCAGTCGCCGACCCGATCCGCCGCCCGCCCGAGCCTCTCGATCCCCTCGGCGATCTCGTCCTCCGTGATCAGCAGGGACGGGCCGAGACGGATCACGGTGCCGTGCAGGCCGCCCTGGCCGACGAGCACGCCCTCCTCGCGGGTCGCCTCCATGAGCGCGGAGGTGCGGGCCATGTCCGGCTCCTTGGTCTCGGGATCCTTCACGATCTCGATCGCCTGCATCAGCCCCATCCCGCGCACGTCGCCCATCCACGGGTGTCGCCTCTGCATCTCGACCAGCGCGGAGCGGAGCTGGTCGCCGCGCTCCTGCGCGTTGTGGGGCGCGTCGTGGTCGCGCAGCTCGTCCTGCGTCGCGCACAGCGCCGCCATCGCGATCGGGTTGCCGCCGAAGGTGGAGATCGTCTTGCCCTTCCACGCCTCGGCGATCTCGTCGGTCGTGACCGTCGCCCCGACCGGGGCGCCGTTCGCGATCCCCTTCGCCATCACCATGATGTCGGGCTCCACACCCGAGTGCTGGATCCCGAACCAGTGCTTGCCTGTGCGCCCGAATCCGGCCTGCACCTCGTCGATGATCAGGAGGCCGCCGTAGTGACGGATGACCTCGGCGGCCTTCCGGAAGTACCCCGGCGGCGGAACGACGTAGCCCGCCACGCCCTGGATCGTCTCGGCGATGAACGCCGCCGGGCGCCCGTTGGTGGTCGTGACGATCACCTCCTCGAGATCGTCCACGAACTTGTCCACGCAGCCCTCGTCGCACGGTTGCCGGAAGGGGCAGCGGTACGTGTTGGGCGCCTTGGCGTGCTTGATGCCCGCGACGGGCGTCGCGAGCGGTCGCCACCCGGAGTGCGCGGTCACGCTCGTCGCCATGTAGGAGCGGCCGTGGTAGGCGACGCGCAGCGCGACGATCTCGCTGCGCCCGGTCGCCACGCACGCCATCATGAGCGCCGTCTCGATCGCTTCGGTGCCCGAGTTCGTGAAGAACGTGCGCTTCAGCGACCCCGGGGCGATGTCGGCGATCTTCCGCGCCGCCTCCACGTGCACCTCGGTCGCGTACAGCGTCGACACGTGCCCGAGCGTGCGCATCTGCTCGTACGTGGCCTGCACGACGCGTGGATTGCAGTGCCCGACCGAGGTGGTGAGGATGCCGCTGAACAGATCGAGGTACTCGCGGCCCTCGGGGTCGCGGACGCGGACGCCCTCGCCCTCCGCCAGGACGAGCGGCTTCCCGTAGAGGTGGAGCATCGAGGGCAGGAGGAACTCCCTCTGGCCGTGGATGGTCTCGGCGCTCGTCGTGCCCTTGGTCAGCGTCGGTGCGGTCATGACTCCGTGATCCGGTGGGGGTCGGGAGGTGCGGTGGACCAGCGCGAGATGACGACGCGCTGATCCGTGAAGAAGGAGACGGCGTCGCGGCCCGCGGCCTTGAGATCGCCGAAGAAGGACTGCCTCGAGCCGCCGAAGGGGAAGAACGCCATCGGCGCGGCGACGCCGATGTTGACGCCGATCATGCTGATCCCGGCCTGGTAGCGGAACTCCCGGGCCGCGCGTCCGCTCGTCGTGAAGATCGAGCAGGCGTTTCCGTAGCGGCTCGCGTGCATCATCGAGATCGCGTCCTCGACGGTGCTCGCCCGATTGATGCCCGCGACGGGTCCGAAGATCTCCTCGGCGCCGATCGCCGCGTCGGGGGCCACGTCCTCGAAGATCGTGGGGCCGACCCAGTACCCGCCCTCCAGCCCCTCGACCGTCCTGCCGCGCCCGTCGAGGGCCAGCCTGGCCCCGTCCGCCACGCCCTGGTCGATGAACGAGCGCACCCGGTCGCGGTGGGCGGCCGAGATGACCGGACCCATGTCGGTCGTCGGCTCGAGCCCGTCACCCATCCGGATGGAGGTGGCGTGGTCGAGGAGTCGGTCGCGGATCTCGGCGTGCGCGTCGCCGACCCCCACGACGATGCTCCCGGCCAGGCAGCGCTGGCCGGACGAGCCGAAGATCGAGCCCGCGCACGCGTCCAGGGTGGCGTCCATGTCGGCATCGGGAAGGACGATGAGGTAGTTCTTGGCGCCCCCCAGCGTCTGCACACGCTTGCCCGCCGCGGCCGACCGCCTGTAGACGATCTCTGCGACCCGGCTCGAGCCGACGAAGGAGACGCCCACGATGTCGGGGTGGTCGCACACCGCCTCGACCGCCTCGCGTCCGCCGTGCACGACGTTGAGCACGCCGTGCGGCAGGCCCGCCTCCTCCGCGAGCTCCACGATCCTCTGATGGGTCAGCGGATCCTGCTCGCTCGGCTTGAGCACGACCGTGTTGCCGGTCGCGACCGCGTAGGGCCAGAACCAGAGCGGGATCATGACGGGGAAGTTGTACGGCGTGATCACCCCGAAGACGCCGAGCGGCTGCCGCCAGGACGCGCAGTCGATGCCCCGCGAGATCTCCTCCAGCGTGTCGCCCAGCATGAGGGTGGGGATTCCGCAGGCGTGCTCGACGTTCTCGATGCCGCGCTGGACCTCCCCGCGTGTCTCCGCCAGGATCTTGCCGTGCTCGAGCGTCAGCTGCACGGCGAGCGACTCCTTGTGCTGCTCGAGCAGCGCCTTCAGCCGGAAGAGGACGCGAGCCCGCTCGGGCGCGGGCGTGCCCCTCCACGTCGGAAACGCCGCCTTCGCCGCCTGGACGGCCGCGTCGACGTCACCGGCCGAAGAGAGCGGGACGCGTCCGATCTCCTCACCGGACGCGGGGTTCGTGACCGGGAGGCTGTCGGCCGCCGAGGCGTCCCGCCACCCCCCTCCCACGTAGTTTCGAACGACCGTGCTCATGGTCCTCCTGTACGACGAATCCGGCGTGCGCGCTCGGGGGTCATGCGTCCGTTCCTCTCTTCGGGCCTACATTCTGGGGCTGCCGCGCGACGTCCGCTGCGCGGGCTGGCAGGACGGCCACTGACCCGGCCCTCCGCCTCGACCCGCGATGACCGTCCGCCTCGTGCGATCCACGAAGTCCGGGTCGTCGGCGGACAGGTACACGAGCGAAGCCGTGAGCACCACGTTGTTGCGCAGATCGTCGAAGACGAGCTTGTCGTAGGTGTCGCGATGCGTGTGCCACGTGTGCGAGCTGTAATCCCAGGAGAGGGCGCCCAGGCTGAAGCCCGGGGCTCCGTAGCATACGAACGAAGCGTAGTCCGAGCCGCCGCCGCCCGGGTTGCCCGGGAAGGTCAGGTCCACGTGCTGCGCCACCTCGGCCGGCACCTGTGAGATCCACCTCGCGAGCGAGGAGCCTGCGCCGACCAGGCCTTGGGCGGAGAGGTTCACGATCCGCCCGGTCCCGTTGTCCTGGTTCCAGAGCGCCTGCAGGCCCCGGACGACCTCGGGGTGGTCCTCCGTGAAGGCCCGCGACCCGTTGAGCCCCTGCTCCTCGCCGCTCCACAGCCCGATCAGGATCGTGCGCTTCGGGCTCGGATAGGCCGCCTGCAGGACCCGCATCGTCTCGAGCATGAGCAGCGAGCCCGAGCCGTTGTCGGTCGCCCCCGAGCCCCCCTCCCAGGAATCGTAGTGCGCCGAGAGCATGACGTACTGGTCCGGCCACTCGGTTCCCGGGATCTCGCCGATCACGTTGAAGACCGGGACCTCACCGCGGTTGTCCGCCTCGGCCGTGAGGCGCAGGACCGGGCTCTGGCCGTTGGCCGCGAGCCGATGCACCAGGCCGTAGTCCTCGCAGCTCAGCTCGAACGTCGGCGTCTCGCGGTTGTACGCGTTGAAGACCCGGGTCGTCCCGTACGACCCCGGCCACTGCGACGTGATCACGCCCGCCGCCCCGGCCTCCTCGAGGGCCCGGTGCAGATCCCGCTGCCGGGGATCCGACGAGCCGGTCGCCCGCAGGCTCTCGGCCCACCGCTGCCGGGCGGCCTGGCGCCCCTCGGCCATCCGCTCGGCCGATCCCTCCATCGCGAACTCGCTCCACTGCTCGTCAGCCCGGCAGGTCGGCTCCGGGAAGGACATCATCACCCACGTCCCCCTCACCGTCTGGAGGAAGGCGTCCCAATCCTCGGGCGAGGAGATCCTCGGCAGGTAGCTCACTCCGCCCTCCACGGGCCGGCCTCCGGTGCCGGGGCTCCAGGCCAGGATGCGTCCCTCCAGCGAGCGCACCCGCGGCGAGACGAGGTCGACGTGGCTGACCCCGCGGTCCCACCCCTCCCACGTCCCGTACTCCTCGAGCCGCGCGTCGACGCCCCAATCTCTCAGCGTCCGCACGGCCCAGTCCTGGGCACGCTCCATCTGGGGCGACGCGGTCAGCCGGGGGCCGATCGAGTCCAGGAGCGCCTGGCCGAGCCGCTCGAGCTGAGAGTTGCTCACGGCCTCGTTCCAGATCGCGCTCAACACCGGGTCGTCGGTGGCGAGCCGCTGGGCCTCCGCAACGGCCGGCGCTCCCAGCGCGGCGGCCGCGAGCCCGGCGATCAGGATGCGCGGGCGGCGTCTCGTGCTCATGGTCATCTTCTCCTTCCCTGGCTCGTGTGGGACTCGTTTGGTCGGGTACGCGCCGCCGAGGCGGGTCGCCCCGTGCGCCACGCTCGGTCCCCCGGCTCCGAGGGGGCGGGCGCGCGGTGGCGCGCGGGCCTCACGGCAGCCCCGCCATCTTCTTCACCTTGGCGAACTCCTTCGGCCTGACCGCCTGCACGGAGAGGCGCCCGTACCGGACGAGCTCCATGTCCGCCAGGCTCGGCTCGCCCTTGATGTCCGTCAGCGACAGCATGTCGTCCGCCTTCGACACGAACTCCACGTCGACCATGAACCACCGCGGCTCCTCGCGGTCGGACTTCGGATCGTAGTACTTGCTGGCCGGGTCGAAGGCGAAGTGGTCGGCATAGGCCTCCGCGCACACCCGCGCGACGCCCGCAACGCCCGGCGGGTTCGCATTCGAATGGTAGAAGAGGACCTCGTCGCCGACCTTCATGTCACGCATGTTGTTACGCGCTTTATAGTTGCGAACACCCTCCCAGCAGGTGCTCCCGTCCCGCTCGAGGTCGTCGATCGAGTAGACGTCGGGCTCGGACTTCATGAGCCAGTAGCGCTTTTCCAAAGGTCGTCCCCGTCTCGGGTGCACGCGTCGATGGAAGGTGGAAGATGAGGGCCGCCGTGGCTACCGTCGACCGTGCGCCTCCCCGGTGCGCACCCGCCGGGGAGGCAGGGTGCGCGGCTCGAGCGGGCGGCCGTCGTCGCCACCGGCAGGCGCCGCGTCAGCCGGGCACCTCCAGCGCGTCGAGCTCCGGCTCGAGCTCCTCGTGCACGTAGAACTGGAGACCGATCGCCACCAGCCCGGCGTCCGCGAACATGCGGCGGTACGATGCCGCCGGGCGGCGCTTGAAGCCGACCAGATCCCCCTCGGCCTCGTCGGAGCCCGTGAAGACCTCCAGGAAGGCGACCCCGCCGACCAGGTCGGCCAGCGCGGGCAGCCCACGCCTGATCTCCCGGCGCTCCAGGTAGTGCAGCACGTCCGAGCACACCACCAGGTCGAAGGGCCGCTCGAAGGCGTGGAGCCGCAGCTCGCCGAAGGAGCCGAGCCGGATGTTGCGCCGCGCCCCGAAGCGATCGACCACGTACCGGCTCGAGTCGATGCCCAGGTACGCCGCCCCCGGCCGAAGCCGGAAGAGCTCGGGCTGCCAGCGGCCCTCGCCGCAGCCGACGTCGAGGACGCTGCGCAGCGGTCGGTCGAGCACGAGCTCGGCGATCGACACGGCCACCGCGACCTTGCGCCGCAGGGCGGCTCGCGAAGCGACCGAGCCGCTTCGGTACCACGCGTCGAAGTACGCGCGGTCGTAGCGCTTGGGACCGGTCACCGCGCTGCTCGAGGAGTCCCCCGCTCCCGACCGGCGCGCCCCCGGAGTCCCGCGCTCGCCCACACCGCTCGACCCCCGCTGTTACGCCGGCCGGGGCGCGTCGCCGACGTCGACGCGGATGTCGCGCCACCGCTCTCGGCGGAAGACCCCGACGCTCAGCGTGGCCCGCGTGAAGTGGCCGAGCACGATCGCCAGCCAGATGTCCGCGGGATCGAGGGTCGAGAAGGTCTGGATGAGGAAGCACATCCCGAGCGGGATCACGATCTGCGAGACGATCGAGATGTACATGGGGCTCTTGGTGTCGCCGGTCCCCTGCAGGCCTCCGGTGTAGGCCAGGGCGACCGTGACGAACAGGCCCGAGACGGCCAGGTAGCGGAGGAGCTGCACGCTCAGGGTGGCGACGGTGGGGTCGTCCATACCGAAGATCGCGAGCAGCACGCGGGGGGCGATCCAGAAGAGCGAGCCGATGCCCGCCGCGAGCGCCAGGCCGAAGCCGGCGGCGACACGTACCGCCCTGCTCGTGCGGTCCGGACGGCCCGCGCCGAGGTTCTGCCCGGCCACCGCCGCCGTGGCGCCCATGATCCCGACCGACGTCCACGTGATGAAGGCGAAGAGCTGCGTGTAGCTGACCACGTAGGCGGCCTGCGCCTGGGCGCTCGCCGCGAGCGACCCGATGAACCCCAGGAGGAGCACCCCCCCGATGTTCATCGCGACACCCTGGATGCCCGTGGGCAGCCCGAAGCGGAAGAGCTGGCGGATGATCTCCCAATCGGGCCGCCATCCCATCCCCCGGTGGAAAACCACCACCCATTGCCCCCCGAAGAGGCGCACCAGCGCGTAGAGGCTGATCACCCCGCCCGCGATCACCGTGCCCATCGCGGCGCCCGTGGTCCCGAAGGCCGGGATGACGCCGAGGCCCCGGATCAGGATGACGTTCAGCACGATGTTCAGCACCGTGAGCGCCATGCCCAGCCGCAAAGGGGTCTTCGCGTCACCGGCCGAGCGGAGCGCGCCTCCGAGCATGAAGAAGATCAGCATGCCGAAGGAGAACACGAACATGATCCGCAGATACGGAAGCGCCTCGCCCTGTACCTCGGGCGTCGCGTTCACCAGGTCCAGGAGGAGAGGTGACGCGACCCAGCCCAGGGGAGCCAGAACCAGCGCCACGAGCATCAGCGAGGTGAGAAAGGCCTGATAGACGGTCCGGTTCACCTTCTCCGGCTCGTCGGCGCCGGTGAAGCGCGCGACGAGCACGCCCATCCCGGTGAAGAGCGAGCTGACGAAGACCACCACGACGAGGAAGATCTGCCAGGACACGCCGATCGCGGCGTTGCCGACGTAACCGACGTAGTTGCCGACCATGGCATGGTCGACGAGCCCCTGGAGGCCGCCGATGATGTTCTGCAGCATCGTCGGCCAGGCCAGCTTCCACACCGCTTCGCGGATCGGGCCCTCGACGATCGAGCGGTCGAACGGTCGTCCCCTCCGCGTCGGCGCTCGCGCGGGCGACGCCTCGCCCGGCTCGGCGTCCGGGGGCACCCCCTCACCAGGCCCGGTCACCGGCCGCGGCCCTCCCCCGACCGGGCGAGCGCGAGAGCGGAGCTACCAGACAAGGTGCAGCTCGGCCTGACGACGGAAGACCCAGTGGCGCTCGCCCTCCGTGTCCAGGTACGCCTCCTCCTCCTGACGGCACGAGGCCGGCTTGCCGTCCCATTCCGCGATCGGCGTCGTCGCCTGGAGCTCGATCGAGTGCCACGTGGAGGGCAGCAGGACGGCATCGCCGCGCACGGGCACGCCCTCCTGCGCGTCCCACCGGCCGATGAGCGGCCCCGCGCCGTGTCCGTGATCCCCGATGGGATGGGTGTACACGGTCCCGTCGATCCCCTCTCGCCGCATCTGCGCGAGCGTGTTGGTGAGGATCCGGTTGCCCGTCAGGCCCGGCTCCATGTGCGACAAC
>JBFFWJ010000018.1:0-16377 GCA_041570315.1 Longimicrobiales bacterium
ACCAAGACCCTGGCCCACCCCGTCGCGGCACCGGGTGGGCCCGTCGGGCTCGGGGCTCGGACGTCCGGCCCGGCGCGAGACCCCGAGGACCGCCTGCGGCTTGAACTGCCCCGGGCATCGGGCTATGCTGGCGGCCTTTCGCGCCCCGACACCCCGATCCCGCGAGGAACGCCCGCATGGGGATCAGCGACCTCGAAGCCACGCTGCTCGCCACGGCGCCTGCCGTCGTCCAGGACGCGCCCGCCTTCGACGCCCTGAGCACGCTCTGGATCCTCATCGCGGCGATCCTCGTGTTCTTCATGCAGGCCGGCTTCAGCGTGCTCGAGGCCGGGCTCGTGCGGACGAAGAATGCCGGCAACGTGCTGATGAAGAACCTCCTCGACTTCTCGTCGGCGACGCTGGGCTACTTCGTCTTCGGATACGCCATCATGTACGGCTCCGAGGGCCTGTTCTTCGGAACGGAAGGTTGGTTCCTGGCAGGGATCGAGTCGCCGGTCGAAGGGCTCCCGGTCGAGGTGTTCTGGCTGTTCCAGGCCATGTTCGCCGGCGCGGCGGCGACCATCGTCGCGGGGGCGGTCGCGGAGCGGATGAAGTTCACCTCCTACCTCGCCTATTCGTTCGTCCTGTCGGCGTTCATCTATCCGATCGTCGGCCACTGGGTCTGGGGCGGTGGATGGCTGGCCGGCCTCGGCTTCCACGACTTCGCCGGCTCCACCGTGGTGCACGCCCTGGGAGGAGTGACCGGGCTCGTGGCCGCATGGGTCCTCGGGCCCCGCTTCGGCAAGTTCAACGCGGACGGGTCGCCGAACGCGATCGGGGGTCACAGCCTGCCTCTGGCTTCGCTCGGCGTCTTCATCCTCTGGTTCGGATGGTACGGGTTCAACGCCGGATCCACCCTCGGGATGGGCGAGCCCGACGTGGTCGCGCGCGTCGCGATCAACACGACGCTCGCACCCTCCATCGGGGCCGTGACGGCGATGATCACGAGCTGGGTCCGATACGAAAAGCCCGATCTGCTGCTCGCGCTCAACGGTGCGCTCGCCGGTCTGGTGGGGATCACCGCACCGTGCGCGGCCGTCAGCCCCGGAGCGGCGCTGTGGATCGGGGCGATCGCCGGCGTGCTCTGCGTCTTCGGGATCGCGTGGATCGACGCGATTCGGGTCGACGATCCGGTCGGAGCGGTCGCGGTGCACGGGATCTGCGGCGTCTGGGGCACGCTCGCGGTCGGGCTCTGGGGTCGCGAGGAGCTCGGCGCCACCAGCGACGGACTCTTCATGGGCGGAGGCTTCGGGGCGCTGGGCATCCAGACGCTCGGCGTGATCGCGTGCGTCGGGTTCACCGCGATCGCGATGTGGATCGTGTTCACCGCGATCGACTCGGTGCTCGGCCTGCGGGTCTCGCACGAGACGGAGCTGCGCGGCCTCGACATCGACGAGCACGGAATCGAGTCGTACGGCGGCTTCCAGATCTTCACCACCGACTGAGGGCGAGCGTCTCTGCCATGAAGATGATCATCGCGGTGATCAAGCCGGAGCAGCTTCCCGCCGTCAAGCAGGCTCTTTTTGATGCGGAGATCCGGCACATGACCGCCACGTCGGTGTTGGGGACGGCGCCTCGCACCGAGCAGCACATGTATCGCGGCGTGAAGAAGGAGGTGTCGCTCTTGAAGCGAGTGCGCCTCGAAGTCGCCGTCAACGACGCCAACCTGGAGCGAGCGATCGAGGCCATCTCACGCGGGTGCATGGAGTCGGGCGGGGCCGGAAAGATCTTCGTGACGGAGCTCCATGACGTCGTGACCGTGTGGACCGGCGAGCGCGGCTCGCGGGCGCTGTACTGAGGCACGCCATGGTGGATCGGCCGACCAGCCCACGCGACGTCGTCAGGATGATCAAGGACGAAGAGATCGCGTTCCTCGACCTGAAGTTCGTAGACCTGTTCGGGACGCTGCAGCACCTGACCCTGCCGGCCGAGCTCGTCGACGAGGCGCTCTTCCGCAACGGGATGGCGTTCGACGGTTCGTCGGTGCGCGGGTTCACGCGCATCAACCAGAGCGACATGCTCCTGATACCGGACGCCTCGTCCGTCTTCGAAGATCCCTTCTTCGACGATCCGGCGCTTTCCGTCTTCTGCGATATCGTCGATCCGAACGGACGCTACACCTTTTCCCGCGACCCCCGGTCCGTGGCCCGGCGGGCCGAGCAGCTGGTTCGCTCGCTCGGCATCGCGGACACCGCGTTCTTCGGCCCGGAGATCGAGTTCTTCGTCTTCGACGACGTCCGCTTCGATCAGGCCACGCAGCACGGCTACTTCTTCCTCAACAGCTCGGCCGCTTCCTGGTCGACGGGAGAGCAGGGGGACCGTGCCAACCTGGGCCACCGGGCCGCGCAGAGGGGCGCATACTTCTCCGCGCCCCCCGTCGACCAGTACAACAACCTGCGGTCGAAGATCTCGCACGTGCTGCGGCGCGTCGGCCTGCAGCCGGAGCTCCACCACCACGAGGTCGGGGCCGCCGGCCAGTGCGAGATCGGATTCCGCTTCGGGCCGCTCCTGCAACAGGCCGACGCCTCGATCAAGTACAAGTACGTGGTGAAGAACGTGGTCAACCGCTACGGGAAGACGGCCACGTACATGCCGAAGCCGCTCCTCCAGGAGAACGGCTCGGGAATGCACCACAACATCAGCCTCGCGAAGGACGGCCGGAACGTCTTCTACGAGGCCGGCACCTACGGGGACCTGAGCGAGATCGCGGTCCATTTCATCGGCGGGCTGCTCGAGCACGCGGCTGCCCTCTGCGGAATCTGCTGCCCGACCACCAACTCGTACCGACGCCTCGTGCCCGGCTACGAGGCTCCGATGAACCTGCTGTACTCGGGGCGGAACCGGAGCGCGTGCGTCCGCATCCCGACCATGACCGGAGGACCCAAGTCGAAGCGGATCGAGTTCCGCACCCCGGATCCCTCCTGCAATCCCTATCTCAGCTTCGCCGCGATCATGTGCGCCGGCATCGACGGCATCCGACGGAAGGTCGTGCCGGCGGATCCGGTCGACGAGGACATCTACGAGCTCGCGGCCGGCGAGGCGGGGCGCGGGATCGAGCGGACCCCGGGCAGCCTCGATGAGGCCGTCGCCGCGCTCGAGCGCGATCACGACTTCCTCGTCCGGGACGGCGTCTTCACGCCGGACCTCATCGAGACGTGGGTCGAGCAGAAGAGGGCGAACGAGATCGATTTCGTTCGGCTGCGCCCGCACCCGGGCGAGTTCACTCTTTACTTCAACGTGTAGCGGCTCCCGAAGGATTGATCATGGACCAAGCACAGCTCGTGGGGATCTACCTGGGCGTCGGGGCGCTGGCCGTCCTGGCCCTGGTGATCTTCGTGAAGGCGAACATCGTGATCTGCGCCCCGAACGAAGTCGTCATCATCTCCGGGCGAAAGCGGAGGACGAAGGACGGATCCGTCGTCGGGTACCGCCTGATTCGGGGGGGGCGAGGGTTCAAGCTGCCGCTTCTCGAGTCCGCCCACAGGCTCACGCTGACGACGCGCACGATCGAGGTGCGGCCGCACAAGGCGTTGTGTCAGGGGATGATCCCCGTCGACATCGAGGGCCGGGCGAACGTCAAGCTCGCGGGGAGGGAGGAGGACGGCCTGGAGGCTGGAATCGAACGCTTCCTCGGAAAGGGCGTGGACGCGATCGACAAGACGGCGCAGCAGGTGCTCGAGGGCGCCCTGCGCGGCGTGGTCGCCGGAGTGCGGCCGGAGGAGGCGAACGAGCGCCGCCTCGAGCTGGCGCAGGAAGTCGGTCGGAGGGCTCGGGAGGAGCTGTCCGGGCTGGGCATCGTCCTCGACTTCTTCCAGATCCAGGATCTGTCGGACGAGGCCGGCTACCTGGAAGCGATCGGGCGCCGGAGAAACGCGGAGGTCCAGCGGGACGCGAGGATCGCCGAGGCCGAGGCCGAGGCTGAAGCGCGGCAGGTCTCGGCCGAGCAGAGGCGCCTCGGGAGAGAAGCCGAGATCGCGGCCGAGCAGCGGATCATCGAGAAGGAGAACGCCCTGGAGGTGGAGCGTGCCAACCTCGCCGCCCTGGAGAACGAGGCTCGGGAGCGGGCAGGGGTCGCCGGGCAGATCGCGCGGGTGGAGCGGGAGGTGGACCTGGAGACGAAGCGGGCCGAGCTCAGCGAGAGGCGGCACGCCGCCGACACGGTCATCCCGGCGCGCGCGCGCTCCGAGGCGGATCGCCTGCACGCCGAGGGGCGCGCCGCCCGCATCCGGGAGGAGGGGCGCGCGACGGCGGAGGCCGTGCGCGTGATGCGGGAAGAGTGGGACGGGGGCGCGACGCAGGATCTGTTCATGATTCGTATGTTCCCGGAGCTGGTCGACAAGGTCACCCGCGTCGTGGCCGAGAACCTGAGGGTCGACAAGCTGACGATTCTGGACGGGGGCGGTGAGAGCGGGGGCGACGGATTGCCCAACTACGTGCGCAACCTCACGGGGAGCGCGGTCGCGATGATGGAGCAGATGAAGAACGCGACCGGCGTCGACCTGGCGCGGCTCGCCGAGCGCGGAGGGGAGGAGCGGACGCGCGAGGGGGTGCCGCGGGAGCTGGGCTAGCGCTCACGATCGCGGACGAGGCCGGGAGCATCGAATGACGGAGAGGGAGTCGGCGGAGCACATCCTCCGCGAGCTGCTGAGCAGCCGCGGCCTGGGCCGCGACAGCCTGCTGTTTCGCGAGTCCCTTCCCGATTTCCTGGAGACGGACGAGGCGGGCGTCGAGACGCTCTCCGCCAATCCCGATCCGTCGGAAGCGGTCGTCGACGTGTATGAGGGGGGGCATGTCGCGCTGGCCGCGCACGTGGGGCCCGGACTCGCCTTCTCCGAGCAGCGTGACAACCAGTGGCGCGACGAAGGCCGCGTCGCGGTGGCGGTGCGGCTCGGTGACGTGCTCGATCAGGGCGGGCTGCCGTACCCCGTCGAGTCGGTGATCACGGAGCCCGTCTGGTACGTGACCCTGCCCGAGGGCCGTGTTCGCGTGACGCGTCTCTAGCGGGCGCACCGCGGTGATCTCCTCGTTCATGCGCGACCGGTCGATCCGGGTCCGCTTGCTCGTCGTCTTCGCGATCGTCGCGCTCGTTTCGGTGGGAACCGTGGTCTTCGTGGCCAACCGGCTCGGATCGGTCACGCTGGAGCAGCAGGCCTTCGATCGCCTCACGTCGGTTCGGGAGCTGAAGGGGCAACAGGTCGAGCGCTACTTCCGCACCATCCGGGATCAGGTGCTGACCCACTCGGAGAACCGCATGGTGGTCGATGCGGCGCGGGAGTTCGCTTCGGCGGCGTCCGGCCTCCAGGGCGAGTTGAGGGCGCCCTCGGCCGATGAGCGCGATCTCGCGCTTCGCCTCTACTATCAGCAGGAGTTCCTGCCGAGGCTGCGGGAGCGCGTCGACGACGCGCGGCCCCTGTCCGAGCTTTGGCCGAGCGACCCCCTCGCTCGGTCGCTGCAATACCTGTTCATCAGCGCCAGCCCGTTCGAGGTCGGCTCGAAGCACCTGCTCGACGACTCGGGAGCGGGCACGCGGTACGACGTGGTGCACCGTCGATATCACCCGCTTCTCCGGAGCTTCCTGGAGCGCTTCGGCTACTACGACGTCTTCCTCGTCGACGCGGCCACGAGCCGGATCGTGTACTCGGTGTTCAAGGAGGTCGACTTCGGAACCTCTCTCGAGCGGGGACCCCACCGGAGCTCCAGCCTCGCGACGGCCTACCGGTCCGCTCGGGACTCGGGGCTCACGTCGTTCACCCGCCTCGAGGACTTCGAGCCGTACACGCCGTCCTACGGCGCCCAGGCCTCGTTCATCGCGTCACCCGTCTACGACGGAACCGAGATGATCGCCGTGCTGGTGTTCCAGCTTCCGCTCGATCGGATCAACGACATCATGACGAGCGAGCGGGCCTGGCGGGACGTGGGCCTCGGCGCGTCGGGCGAGGCCTACCTGGTGGGACCGGACCGACGGCTTCGGACCGAGTCACGCTTCCTCGTGGAGGCGCGGGAGGAGTACCTTCGTGCCGTCGCAGCCGCCGGCGTGGACGAGGGCACGGTGAGGTCGATCGAGGCGCTGGGCAGCGCGGTGGGGTTGCAGCCGGTGGTGACGGAGGGCGTCGATCAGGCCCTTTCCGGGCTGTCCGGCGTCGGCCGGTTCCTCGACTACCGGGACGTGGAGGTCTTCTCCAGCTTCCGGCCCCTGGACATCGACGATCTCGACTGGGTGCTCATGAGCGAGATCGACGCGAGCGAGGCGTTGGCTCCGCTGACCGCGCAGCGCAGGCGCATGCTGCTGGTGCTCGCGGTGTTCCTCCCGCTGCTGGCCGCGCTCGCCTCGTGGTTCGCGGGGAACCTCGTCCGCCCCGTCCGGGCCCTGTCCCGCAGGGCGGAGGAGCTCGCCCGGGGAGACCTGGACCGAGAGGTCGACGTGTCCCGGGGAGACGAGATCGGGGAGCTCGCGCGGAGCTTCGAGGCGATGCGCGTCGCGCTGCGCGAGCTGGTCGATCGGCAGAACCGCTCCATCGAAGCGCTGTCGACCCCGCTCATCCCGATCCACGACGATGTCGTCGTGATGCCCCTGGTCGGCGAGCTCGACGAGGCCCGGTGTGACCGGCTCCGCGAGTCGCTCATGACCCAGCTGCACGCGAAGGGCGCGCGCTGTGCGATCCTGGACCTGACGGGGGTGCCGAGGCTGGACGACTCCGTCGCGCGGGGCCTCGTGCGCATCGCGCAGACGGCGCGGTTGCTCGGGGCCCGCGCGATCATCTCCGGGGTCCGCCCCGAGCTCGCCGCGCAGCTGGCCGACGGGGACATCGACACCCAGGGAATCTCGACCGTACGCACGTTGAGGGATGCCATCGACGCGGCGACGGCGCATGGACGCAGCTGAGGGACCGGTTTTCTCGCACGGTCCGTAACCGCAAAGGGTTGAGTTGACATGTCGCAGAGACAGATGACGGATCCGGGTCACATCGACCACCGGGAGCTTCTGGCGCTCTACCGCATCTCCGCCGAGGACCTCCAGCGTATCCGGGCCTTCGGGGTCCAGGCCCAGCAGCGGATGGAGGAGCTGGTGGAACGCTGGTACTCCTGGCTGGAGGGGCTCCCGGACTACCAGGACTTCTTCAGCGATCCGGAGACGCTGGCGCGCGTGCAGAGGCTCCAGAAGGACTACTGGAATGTCTTCATGAGTGCCGCGGTGGATGACGACTACGTCGCCCGGCGCGTCCTGGTCGGCGAGGCGCACGCCCGGATCGGGTTGCCGCTGAACACGTATTTCGCCGGCATGAACATGTTTCAGGAGCTCTTCAGCGAGGTGGTGCGCGACGGCGAGTTCGAGGACTCGGAGCGTCAGGCCGCGCTCGACGCGGTCGTGAAGCTCCTGCACTTCGACACCGCGATCGTCGTCGACACGTACAACCATCTGGTCGAGCAGACGCTCACCGCTCAATCCCGGGCGCTGATGGAGATGTCGACGCCGGTGACGCAGATCTGGGAGAGCCTCCTCTTTCTGCCGATCGTGGGAATCATCGATTCGCGCCGGTCTCGAGACATCATGAACGCGACGCTGAGCAAGATCGCGGAGACGCAGGCGCGGGTGTTCATTCTCGACATCAGCGGCGTCGGCGTGGTCGACACCGCCGTGGCGAACCACCTCATCAAGATCACCCGAGCGACCAAGCTCATGGGCTGTGAGACGACGATTTCGGGTGTCTCCCCCGCCATCGCGCAGACCATCGTGGACCTCGGGATCGACGTCGGTGAAGTCAAGACCACCGCGACCATGCGCGACGCTCTGGCGGACGCCGTGCAACTCGTCGGCCGAGACCGGTAGCCGCCGGGCCGACCGTGACGCCCGAAGGCGGTTTCAGGATCCCGCTCCAGCTCGCGCAGGCATGCGTGGTGGCATCGATCCAGGTCGACCTGGACGATCGAGTGCTCGCCACCTTCCGCGAGGAGCTGCTGGATCTCGTCCGGCGCTCGGGCGCCCGGGGCGTGATCCTCGATCTCTCCGGCGTGGCCGTGATGGACACCGACGAGTTCGGAGCCCTCAGGGACACCATGAGGATGGCCCGTCTCATGGGCGCCACGTCGATCGTGTCGGGATTGCAGCCGGGCGTCGTCTCCGCGCTGATCGACCTGGGAGCGGACACGGACGGGGTTCTGGCGACGGCGACGCTGGACGACGCCTTCGCTCGCATGCGGGAGCTTCAGGCTCCGGAGCCCGCCTCGGATGAGGGCGCCGACCACGCTCCCTCGGTCGCCGCCGAGCTGGAGGCGACCGCTTCCGACGAGCCCGGACGTCCCGAACCGGAAGGCTCCTCGCGTGACGGCGCCTAGGGCGGTCAAGCGGATCCGGAGCGACCCGGACGTCAGCCACGCGGTCATCGCGGCGTCGGACTTCGCGCGCGGCCTCGATTTCAGCGAGCTGGACAGCCGGGCCATCGGCACGGTCGTGTCCGAGCTCGCCACGAACATCCTGAAGTACGCCGTGCACGGCCAGGTGACGATCGAGGAGGTGGGCTCGGGGGACCGCCACGGCATCCAGGTCACCGTGTCCGATCGCGGGCCCGGGATCGCGAACGTGCGGGAGGCGCTCCAGGATCACTTCAGCTCGAGCGGCACGCTCGGCCTCGGACTTCCCGGGGTTCGTCGCATGGTGGACGACTTCGACCTGCAGTCCGAGGTGGGGCGGGGCACGACCGTCGTCGTGCGAAAGTGGAAGAGCCATGGGGCGTCGCGCACCCGTCGTGCGGGCATGCTGCAGGGCTCTCCCGGGAGCGCCGCGTTCGCCGAGCGGGGCACCGACCGGGGCAGCGAGACGTTCGAAGCCTCCGGTCACCCCGAAGGAGCGTTTCACGTCGTGCACGTGAATCGTCCGTGCAGGGGTGAGCTCGTGAGCGGAGACGGCGTTCTCGTGAGCCGCGTGGAAGGGACCGTGCTGATCGTCGTGGTCGACGGGCTGGGGCACGGGAGAGAGGCCAACCTGGCTGCCAAGGCCGCGACGCGGCTGGTCCGCAAGGAGCCCATGCTCGACCTGGGGCACCTGATGATCCGGCTGGACGATCGGCTCCGCGGCACGGTCGGAGCCGCGGTCTCCCTGTGCTCGGTGGATCTCGCTTCCGGTGCCGTGCGATACGCTGCCGTCGGGAATACGGTCCTGCGCATCGAGGGCGAGCGGTCGCACAGGATGGCTGCGGCGGCCGGCACGGTGGGAGCCCGCCTCAAGCCGCCTCGAGTGCAGTCGGCCGCCCTCGGCAAGGGGGAGGTGCTCCTGATCCACACCGACGGGATCTCCGAGCGCCTGAGCCCGCAGGACTATCCCCAGCTCCGGTATCAGAGCCCGGAGACCGTGGCCGAGACGATCGTGGCGCGCTACGGGAAGCGGCACGACGACGCCACCGTCGTCGTGGCCAGGTTCGGCGGCGCATGATCGAGCTCGGCACGATCTGGGGAGGAGCGGAGGGGGCCGTGCGGGACGCCCGTCGGAAGGTGCGGGTGACCCTCGAGCGCCTGACCGCCGACGACATGGTCGCGAGTCGGATCGCCTCGGTGACCTCTCAGCTGTTTCGCGCCCTGGATCGCGGCGCCGAGCCCGGGAGAATCGATGTCCGGCTCGATGACGCCGGGGCGGCGCCGATGCTCGTCCTCGACCTGGTCGGGGCGGGCGATGAGCTCGACGACGCCGTGGCCGAGCCCTTCTTCGACCGGATCTCGAAGGTGCTCGTGGACGGAGAGCCCGGCGTACGGCTGGGTCTGTACCTGGATCTCGCCGTGGCGTCGGCGCTCTCCGAACGGCGCATCGCCGAGATGCGCGCCGTGATCGAGCAGAAGGGACGGGACGCGCTGATGCAGGAGCTCACGGTCAAGAACCGCGAGCTCCAGGAGTCGTTCGACAACCTCCGCCGGACCACGACGGCGAAGGAGCGCATGGAGAGCGAGCTCAACATCGGGCGCGACATCCAGATGAGCATGCTGCCGCTCAAGTTCCCTCCGTTTCCCCACAGAACCGACTTCGCGGTCTTCGCGACCCTGGAGCCGGCGCGGGAGGTCGGGGGAGACTTCTACGATTTCTTCCTGATCGACGAGGACCGGTTCTGCTTCTGCGTCGGAGACGTCTCGGGCAAGGGCGTGCCGGCCGCCCTCCTCATGGCGGTCACGAAGACGCTCATCAAGTCGCGCGCCACGAACGACTTCTCTCCCGCCAGCATCCTGACGCACGTGAACGACGAGATCTCGGAGAACAACGAGTCGGCGATGTTCGTCACGCTTTGGCTCGGGATCCTGGACGTCAGCTCGGGTGACCTGGTGTACACGAACGCCGGTCACAACCCGCCCTACCTGAAGCGGGCGGGCGGCGAGCTCGTGCGGCTGGACGAGCGGCACGGCCCCGTGGTCGGCGCCGTGGACGGTCTCGTCTACTCCGAGGGCTCGGGCCAGCTGAGCGGTGGCGATGTCCTGTTCCTCTACACCGACGGCGTCACCGAAGCGATGGATCCCGCTGGACGGCTGTACGACGAGGACCGGCTCGTCTCGGTTCTGCAGTCGACGGACTTCGGCTCCGTGGACGAGGTCGTCAAGGCGTCCACGGACGACGTGTGGCGCTTTCAGGCGGAGGCCGAGCAGGCCGATGACGTCACGGTGCTCGCGGTCGAGTTCATCGGCAGGGCAAGGGGCGTAGGCGATCTGCACGTCCTCGACCTGGGCATCCCGAACCGCCTGGAAGAGATCGACACGGTCAACCGGGCGTTCGACGAGTTCGCGGCCGAGCGCGGGTTGTCAGAGCGGGTCCGCCGAAGCATGAAGCTCGTGTTCGACGACCTGCTCAACAACGTCATGTCGTATGCCTACGAGGACGAGGCCGATCACGAGATCCAGGTCCACGTCGAGCTGTCGTCGGACAGGCTCGCGGTCCGCATCAGCGACGACGGGCGTCCCTTCAACCCGTTCGGGCGAACCGCCCCGGACACGGCCCTGACGCTGGAGCAGCGAGAGATCGGCGGGCTCGGCATCCATCTCGTCCAGAACCTGATGGACGAGGCTTCGTACACGCGACGCACCGATCGGAACGTGGTCGTCCTGGTGAAATACCTTTCAGACAACGCAGAGGAGTAGCACGACTCGTGAACATGTCGATGAGCGAGAGCGGCGGCATCACCGTGGTCCGGTTCGACGGGAACCTGGACACGAACACGGCACCCGAGGCGCAGGAACGGTTCGACGAGCTGGCGGGCCAGGGCGTGGGCAAGGTCCTCGTAGACTTCGAGAGGCTCGACTACATCTCGAGCGCCGGACTGCGCGTCCTCCTCGCGACCGCGAAGAAGCTGCGCTCGGGCGGCGGCAACCTTCGCCTCTGCAATCTCAACGAGACCGTCGCCGAGGTGTTCGAGATCTCGGGCTTCAGCACGATCTTCGCCGTGTTTCCCACGGAAGCCGAGGCGCTGGAGGGCTTCTGAGCGTCGACGTGGGCGCGGTCCCGCGAGAGGCCGCGGCCGCGGTTCTTCCGGAGGAGTCCCGCGCCCGGTACTCGTGGGACCTCGTGGTTCTGTGCGCGGTCGTGGCGACCGGTCTGATCATCCCGTTCCAGATCGCGTTCCTCCGGCGCGTGGACGTGCTGGGCAGCGTCGCGGTGTACGTGCTCGATCTCGTGTTCCTCGTCGACATGAGGCTGAACCTGCGGACGTCCTTTCGGCGTGGAGGCTCCGAGATCCGGGATCGGTCCGAGATCGCACGGCACTACCGACAGGCAGGTTTCCGTACCGATCTCCTGGGCGTGATCCCCGTGGACCTGCTGGTCCTGGGATCCGGCGCGGCGTTGGGAGGGGTCCCGCTCGCGCTGCTCTTCCGGGTGAACCGGCTGCTCCGGGTCGCCCGAGCGCTGAGGGGCTTTCGACGCTGGGAGCGGCTCCGGTGGACCAACACCGGATACCTGAGAATCGCCAAGCTCCTGATCGGGGTCTTGCTGCTGATCCACTGGGTCGCGTGCGGCTGGTTCCTCGTGGCGGTGCTCGAGGGGTTTCCTGCGGATTCGTGGGTGGCCAAGGCGGGGTTGGAGAACGTGGATCGTGGCAGCCAGTACCTGCGCTCCCTCTATTGGGGCTTCGTGACCACCACGACGGTCGGGTACGGCGACATCACGCCGTCCAAGAACGCGGAGTACGCCTTCACCGTGGTGGTGATGATCGTGGGCGCGTCGATGTACGCGCTCATCATCGGCAGCATCGCGTCGCTGGTCAGCTCGATCGACGCGGCGAAGACCGCGTTTTGGGAGCGGGTCGACGGGGTGGGTCAGTATCTCCGCGCTCGAGGCGTTCCGGAGCCGCTTCAGGAGCAGGTCCGCGACTACTACGAGTACGTCTGGGACCGGTATCGCGGGGCGGACGCGCGGCAGCTGCTCCGTGACGTCCCCGACTCGATCCGGCTCGAGGTGCTCTTTCATCTGGCGCACGAGCTGATCGAGCGTGTGCCGCTCTTCCGTCATGGGGACGTGGCCATGCGCAACGCGCTGCTCGCGGCGCTCGAGCCGCGCGTTTTCGTGGCGGGCAGCCACGTGGTCGGCGCAGGCGAGGTCGCGGACGGGCTCTATTTCGTGAGCAGCGGGCGGCTGGTCATCGTCGATCCGTCGGGCGAGCCGTCCTCGGGCGAGCTCGAGGCCGGTGACTACTTCGGGGATCTTTCCCTTCTTCTCGGGGAGCGCCGTACCTGTTCGGTGCGAGCCGTCACCCACAGTGACATCTTCTTTCTGCCCAGCGCGGAGTTCGAGCGCCTCAAGTCCCGCCATCCCGAGTTTCGCGAGGCGCTGCGTGAGATCGCGGCCGGCAAATCCGACAAGCTCGCGGAGTTGGTGGCGAAGGGCTGCATCCTCTAGGAGCCTGCGTTGAACATCGTGATTGCGGACAGTCTGGTTCGGGAGACGCTGAGCCCGGAGCGGCAGTTCCACGGCATCCCGTCGAACCTGGGGGCCCGCGAGATCGCCCGGCTGATGGGCAGGGGCCGGGCCTACGGCGAGGGACCGTTGCCGTCCCTGGTCCGCGCGGCGGCGGAGCCGGGGGGGCGCACCGGTCTCGTGCTGCTACGTGAAGTGGCGTCCGCGGACGCGGCGTCCTCGTCGCAGGACCCGCTGTCCGACTGGGTCGATCCGGTCCGGTCCGTCGTCGACCGGGCCCCCACCTTGGATTGCCCCCGCGGCCGCATTCCGTCGCGGGCGTTGATCGAGGCGATCGCCGAGGTCGCCGGGGTCGACGAGACCGCCGTGGCGGACGGGCGCGCCGACCTCGGGTTCCTCGTCGTCGGCTGCCAGACGGAGAAGCGGATCCAGGCGATCGCGACATTCCTGCGCGTGGTGCTGGGCTTCGAGCGCGTCGCGGTGAGCCCTCACCTCGTCGGCAGCTCCACGGCCGAAGCGCACTACGCCGCCCTGCGGCACAACCTCCCACGCTCGGGGGTGCGCGTGCTGCTGGATCTGGCCGAGGCGGCCCGCTGGGTCGACCTCGACCCGGATGGCGCCGGGCTCGCGGGCGGCGCTCCCTGCGTGATCGATCCGGCCGAAGCGCGCGAGCAGATGGACGACGACGCGCAGCGGATCGTTCAGCTGATCTGCATGCACTGGACGCGGGCGGAGCTGCGGGCGCTTGCCGGCGGCTTCAGCGGGAGCATGCTCTTCATCGCGGACGGGTGGAAGGGAGAGGCGCGTACCGAGCCGATGGTGCTCAAGATCGACGACTTCGCGCAGATGAGGCGCGAGCTCGATGGCTACCACCAGGTGAAGGACTTCTTCGGCAAGCACGTGCCGACGTTCGGGTACCCGGTGCGGCAGGGCGGTCTGCTCGGCGTCGGCATGGAGCTCGCGGCGATGGAAGGCCGTCCCATGACCCTGCAGGATCACTTCGAGAAGGCGGAGACCGAGGGCGCGGTGGCCCATTTTCTCGCCCGACTCGAGAAGTCGTTGGACCTGCTGTCGGGAAAGCTGTACGGGAACACCCTCGAGCGGAGCAGCGTGGCGCCTTTTCGCAGCTTCGGTCTCCACGTGGAGCAGCAGCTCACCTGGCTGCGCGAGAACGCCACGATCATCCTCGGCTACGTCGCGGAGATGGGGCTCTCCCTGGAGCGCGTCGACCTCGACCAGCTCGAGAACGTGGTCCGGCTGGTGAGCAGGAATCCGGATGCCGTGGAATCCGAAGTGTGTCTGCAGCACGGGGATCTGAACTTCGCCAACGTCATCTGCGACGATGGGGACAACGTCTGGTTCATCGACTGGACGCACAGCGGCGTGCACCCGCTGGAGCTCGACTTCGCGAAGCTCGAGAGCGACGCGAAGCTCGTCATGAGCAAGGACTTCGACCCCGACGACCTGCCGAGGCTCCGCGTCTTCGAGGAGTACCTGCTGAGCCAGAAGATCCCGGCGACGGCCGACGAGCTTCCCGACGCGCTCAAGTTCGCCAAGTGGGATCTGCGCTTCAGGAAGATCCTCGACGCCGTGCGTCTGATCAGGCGGTGTTGCTTCCGCCTCAAGAAGGACGACGACTGGCTGGTCTACCGGGTCGCTTTGCTGCGCTACGCCATGCATACCCTCAGCTTCGACCAGCGGAGAGGCCGGGGGGAGTGCGACGAGACGCAGCTGATGTACGCGCTGTACTCGTGCGAGTCGCTCTCGCTGACGCTCGTCGCCGACGACTTCCACCTGAAGATCCGGGCCGAGCGGCCGGCGTCGTATCCCGAGCGGCAGCGGATCTCGATCGACGAATCGCTGTGGGTTCTGGACTGCGAGGAGTACGACCCGCCGTACCACGTCGATCCTGCGGTCCTGGAGGCGGGGCGCGACCGCCGCGACGACGGATGGGCGGATCCGGAGGACATCGATGCCGCCGCGCTCGCCGAGCGAGCGGCCCGGTTCCGCGACGGCGGCGGGCGCCCGCTCAACCCGCGTGGGCGGACGGGGATCGCGGGGCGCGGCCTGCTGGGGCTGTGGGGCGCCAACGCTTCGGTCGTGGGGGTGGTGCTGCGGACCAGCCGGATCACCGGGGAGCTGCAGATCCTGCTCGGGTCCCGAGAGGACGACACCGCGCTCGCGCTGCCCATGGGCTTCGTGCTGCCCGACGAGGAGCCGGAGCACGGGGTGCTGCGGGTGATGGAGGTCGAGACGGGATGGCGGCCGGGGAGCACGCCGGTTCCGCTCAGTGAAGGGTACGCCTACGATGCGCGCCAGACGGATCACGCCTGGGTCGAGCGTCGGGCGTACCTCTTCGATCCGGCCGAGGAGGAGGCCCCGGATCTCTTCGACCCGGCTGGCGACCTCGAAGAGGTGTCGTGGTGGCCGATGAGCATCGAGACCATGACCCGGGTTCCGGCGGGTCAGGCGCCGGTGATCCACGAGGCGCTGGGGGCGGCGCGCGCGGCCGGGCGAATCGACGCCGAGCTGGCTGAGCAGCTGATGCGGAGGGCCGTGTGACGGGTTCGCTCCTGCCCGCGGAGCGCGACGCGCTCGAGCGCTTCCGGGCCGACCTCCTCGAGCCGGCGAGGCCGGACGCCGACGAGCGCGCGACGCTGGCGAGCCACGGGGGCGATCCGGCGCTCGAGGAGCGCGCGTGGACCACCTTCGTCCTGCGGACCGTGCTCCTCGCGGGACGACGGGTGCGAGCCGGGACGCCGGCGCTGCTGCGGTTGAAGGGCGATGGCTCGCCGTCGACCGAGCTGGAGCGGCAGGTCGAGGAGGAGATCGGGGCTGCGCTCGGGGCATTCGCGCCGGAGGCGGTGCTCGTGGGTGAAGAGACCGGTGGCCGCCTGGGCGCCGCTCGTTGGGCGCTCAGCGTCGACCCCATCGACGGGACCTGGGCGTTCCTTTCCCACACGGAGACGTTCTCCGTGGTGATCACCCTCTTCCGGGATGGGCGGCCCTACCTCGGAGTCGTCGGGAGTCCCCTGCTCGGTGAGGTCGGATACGCCGTTGCCGGCGGGACCACCCGGCTGGTGCGGCTGGACCTCTTCGGTGAGGGCGACGAGGCCTGCTCCCTCCCCCTCGCGGATCGCGATCCGCAGAAGGTGCTCGTTCACCTGCACCCCTCTCCGGCCGGCTCGAGGCTGATGGCCGCGATGTTCGGCGCCTGGGCCCGAGGCCGCGTCCGTATGGTGCGCGCGCCGGGCGGGTCGCCGTCGTGGGGCCTGCTCGAGGCGGCCCGAGGGCACTTCACGTACGTGAACGAGTGGGCCAGATCCCCGGCGGATCCCTGGGATCTGGCCGCGGGGGTCCTGCTCGCCATGTTGCGTCCGTTCAAGCCCGGGGACTACATTTCGGGCGCCGGCACCGAGGGTAGCGTGCGCGAGATCGAGCTCTTTACGACCTTGCTC
>JBFFWJ010000019.1:0-16271 GCA_041570315.1 Longimicrobiales bacterium
AAAGGCTCGACCCGACGGGTGGGATGTCGACCGAGCCGATGCCCGTGTCGGAGCCTGACATGGACCTCGTGCTTTCGGGTCCGGGCATGGGGCCAATCGACGGTGCGCGGGGCGAGGGGGCGGTGGAGCGAGGGCGGGCCGGCGCTTCGCCTCACCCAACGGTCCGCTTGCCCCAACCTCGGTGCGGGTGTCCTATGCGCATACCATAGGGGGCCCGCGCGCTGGCGCGGCGCGTCACGGCGGAGCCCGCCCGGCTCCCCTCGAAGCAACGGAGACAACCATGCGCACGCTACTCGCTACCGGGACGGCTCTCGCGGCGCTCCTCGCTTCCCTCCCCACCCCCGGTGTCGCTCAGCTCAGGGATCGTGCCGCGCTGGTTGCGGCGCTCGACTCGGCCGCGCGAGCCCACGTCGAGCACGAGCTGGTCGCGGGCGCGTCGGTCGCGGTCGTGCGCGGCGCGGATACGCTTCTGATGCGAGGGTACGGCTACGCCGACCTGGAGTGGAGCGTCCCCACGCCCGCCGACGCCACCGTGAGCTACGAGATCGGCTCGATCACGAAGCAGTTCACGGCCGCCGCGATCATGAAGCTGGTCGAGGCCGGAAAGCTGGACCTGGACGCGGACTTCACGGAGTACCTGCCGGACTTCGACACCCGGGGCCACCGGGTGCCGCTGCGCCGACTGCTCGATCACACGTCCGGGATCAAGGGGTACACGGAGATGTCCGTGTTCGGCGAGCTCATGGTGCGAAAGCTGCCCCGTGATTCCCTCGTGTCTCTGGTCGAGGCCGAGCCCTTCGAGTTCGAGCCGGGCACCGCGCAGATCTACAACAACTCCGCGTTCTTTCTGCTCGGCCTCGTCATCGAGAAGGTGTCGGGCCACAGCTACGAGGAGTTCGTGCAGGAGCAGCTCTTCGAGCCGCGGGGCATGGCCGGCTCGTACTACTGCTCGGAGAGCGCGGTCCGCGAGCACCGCGCGCACGGGTACGACGCGACCCCGGACGGGCTCCGGCGCAAGGCGTACCTCGACCACACGTGGCCGTACGCCGCCGGATCGCTCTGCTCCACCGCGGGGGACCTGGTCCGCTGGAACCAGGCGCTCCACGGGGGAGCGGTGCTCACCGAGTCCGCCTACCGCGCCCTGACGACCCCGCAGCCGCTCCGTGACGGGACGCCGCTCGACTACGCGATGGGGCTCGGGGTCGGAGAGCGGGCAGGCACGAGCGTGATCAGCCACGGAGGAGGGATCAACGGCTTCCTCTCCGACGGGCGCGTGTACCCCGACGCAGGGCTCGTCATCGTCGTGCTGCAGAACACCGCCGGACCCCGAGGCCCCGGTGCCCTGAGCGGAGCCCTGGCGGAGCTGGTCCTCGGACCCGTACCGGATCCGGTCACCGTGGCCTACGACGGCGACCTCGACCTCCTCGTGGGCGAGTACGCGGGACCGGCCCGGGGAACGCACCTGCACATGACGGTCAGCCGGGACGGCGACCAGCTCGTGTTCACGCCTCGCGGGGCCGAGGAGGGGCAGAGGCCCGTGCACGTGGGCGAGGGCGTGTGGCAGGCGAGCGGCACCCGGTTCCGGTTCGACGTCGTCGGGGAACGGGTGCTCAAGCTGAGGATGGAGGGTGGCTCCGCGCGGTACATGCTGGCGCGGATCGAGTGAGCGACCTCCCGGCCGAGGGCCCGAACCGAGCCCCCTCACGGTCGTTGCGGGAGGAAGCCGTCGAGACCACGTTCCAAATGTCCCTTTGGCCACGCACCCGTCGAGGATCGACTCCGTCAGGCCGGTCACCGGCGCCCCGACATCCTCCGCGCGGTCCGGTATCCTCGGGCCCTTCGCCCACCACTCGAGGGAACCGACGGGTCTCCTGCGGGTGAATTGCTAGGCTTCGTAGCCCGGTCGAGGGGAAGCGCCGCCGGGGATCGTTCGGAGCCGATGCCGGCGAGGCCCGAGGAGCCGGCCCCCGACGCTCCACTTCCGAATGCCGCCGCACCCCCCGAGGACCGCTTCATGAACTGGACACAGATCGGCCTCCTGTACCGGCGGGAGCTGCGCTCGGCGCTGCGGGAGCGCGCGATCGTGGTGAACGGGGTGCTCATCCCGATCTTTCTCTACCCGATCATGCTGTGGGCCGCCTTCACGGGCATCACCTTCGTGCAGGGGATCAACGAGGGGTTCGTGAGCCGCGTCGCGATCGAGACCGCGCCGCCCGACACCCACGTGGCGCTGCTGGACACCCTCCGCCGTCACGAGGGGGTCGAGGTGATCGGTGTGGCCGGCGCCCCGTATGGCGCGGAGGACGCCGGCGGCGAGCGCGCCCTGCCACCGGACGACTGGGACGCCGCCCTCGCCGCGGGTGACCTCGACGCGATCGTATCCTTCCGCCCGCTCGACGGCGGCGCGCTCGCCGACAACTTCGCGGTCCGGGTGCGCTACGACCGCGCCGAGGACCGGAGCCAGCAGGCCGAGGCGAGAATCCGCGAGATCGTCTCGGACTACCGCGCGCAGTGGGTCGCGAGCGAGGGAGAAGCTCTCGAGCTCGACGAGACGGAGCGCACCGTGTTCGTCGTCGTGGGCGAGAGCGTGAGCTCCTCCGAAGACATCGGCCAGCTCCTGCTCGGGCAGATGCTCAGCATCTTCCTGGTCATCATGGTCGCGCTCGGCTGCTTCGTGCCCAGCATCGATACGACGGCCGGGGAGCGTGAGCGCTCGACGTGGGAGACGCTGATGACCGTCGCCGCGTCGCGCACGAGCGTGGTGGTCGCGAAGTACCTGTACGTGGCCACGCTCGGCATCGTCGCCGGGCTGCTGAACGTGGCGGCGCTGATGGTCTCGGTGGGCGCCATCGTCCGTCCGCTCCTGGTCGACAACGACGCGGCGGTTTCGTTCTCGATTCCGTGGCTGGCCGCCCCGGTCATGCTCGCCGGCGCCGCCGCGCTCGCCCTCTTCTTCGCCGCCGCGATGATGATCCTCGCGGCCTTCGCGAGGAGCTTCAAGGACGGTCAGGCGATGGTCACTCCGGTCTACTGGCTGGTCTTCCTCCCCTTCCTCCTCGGAGACCAGAGCGACGTGAACCTGAGCCTCGCGACGGCGCTCGTCCCGATCGCCAACGTGACGATGATGATCCGCGATGCGATCGGCGGCGTCTTCCTCTGGCCCTGGATCGGCGTGACCCTACTGGTGACGCTGGCCCTCGTGGCGCTCTGCCTGGCGGTGGCCCGGCAGTTGCTGCGCTTCGAGGACTTCCTGTTGGGCTCGTTCGATGGCTCGTTCTGGCGCTTCGCGAAGGAGAAGCTGTTCGCATGACCGATCAGCCCACGGTCCTTGTGAAGGACCTGCGGAAGACGTTCTACGACGAGTCTCGCGGCGAGGTGCACGCCGTCGACGGGGTGACGTTCGCGTGCCACCCGGGTGAGGTGTTCGGGCTCCTCGGCGCGAACGGAGCGGGCAAGACCACCACGCTGCGCATGCTCTCCACGGTGCTGAGACCGACCGGCGGCACGGCGACGCTCATGGGCCGAGACGTGGTGGGCGAGCCCGCCGCCGTGCGACGCTCGCTGGGGTTCTACTCGGCGTCCACCGCGCTCTACCCGAGGCTCACCGCCCGGGAGACCATCGAGTTCTTCACGCGCATCAACGGGTACCCCGGAGACCTCGTCCCCGCCCGCGTCGACGACCTCGTGCGGCGCTTCGGGATCGCCGAGTACGAGAACGGACGGGTGGGCAAGCTGTCGAGCGGGATGAAGCAGAAGGTCTCGATCGCCCGGACCGTGGCCCATGATCCTCCGGTCCTCATCTTCGACGAGCCGACCGTGGGCCTCGACGTCATGAACGCGCTGGAGATGGTCAAGGTCATCCGCGAGCTCAAGGCGGAGGGCAAGACCATCCTCTTCTCGAGTCACATCATGAGCGAGGTCGAGAAGCTGTGTGACCGGATCGGCATCGTGCACCGTGGACGGTTGCTGGCGCTCGGCACCCTCGACGAGCTACGGCAGGAGACGGGCCAGCACTACCTCGAGGACGCCTTCCTGGACTACGTGAAGCGAGCCGAGGGCATCGAGGGCGCGGCCGAGCTCGGGCCGGCGGGAGCCTTGGAGGGCGCGGAGGGCGACCCGCTCGGCACCGCCCCATGATCGGCACGCTCTTTCGCCACGAGGTGCGCATGCTCTTTCGGGACCGGCGCACCGTGCTGATCGCCGTGGTCGCGCCGCTCGTGCTCTTCCCGCTCTTCATCCTGGCGAGCAACTGGGTGGAGGCGCGCGAGTCGACGCGACTCGAGTCGCAGACGTACGAGATCGCCGTCACGGGACCGAGAGCCGCGTGGGCGGAGGAGATCGTCGATGCCGCGCTCGCCCTCGAGGCCGGCGCGCCGGAGCCCTCCGTCGCGGACGGCGACCCGGCCGGGCCCGCCGCCCGAACCGGAGAGGTCGACAGGGGGTCCGACGAGGAGGAGACGATCGCCCCCGCCGCCTTCCTGCGCCTGAGCGCCCCCGCGCCCGATTCGCTGCTCGCGGCCGGTGCCCTTCACGTCGTCGTGGTCGGCCGGGAAGCCGTGCCCGACGACTCGCTCGCTCCGGGCACCGCGGTCCTCGAGCTCCGCTACCGGGCGGACAGCGACTTCAGCCGGAACGCGAGAGAGCGGCTTCAGGAGAGGATCCTGGCCGTGCGCTCCGCGATGCGCGACTCGGTCTTCCTCGGCGCGGGCTTTCCCGTGCGCCTCGGCGAGGTCGCCGTGTTCGAGGCCGAGAACCTGGCCGGCGAGGGCCGCGAAGGCGGATCGCTCCTGGGCGGGCTCCTCGTCCCCTTCCTCATCCTGCTGATGCTGTCCGGCGGCTCGATCGTCGCCGCGGACTCCATCAGCGGAGAAAAGGAGCGGGGTACGCTCGAGACGCTGTTGACGACGGCCACGTCGCGACGGGACATCGTGTTCGCCAAGCTCGGAGCCATCATGGCGGTCGGCTTGGCCGCCGGTGTGATCAACGTCGTCAACGTCGGCGTCTACATCGGCCTGGGTGTGCTGGACCTTCCGGACAACCTCCGGATCGCGGTGGGGATCGACACGCTCCTCGTCCTGCTCCTGATGGTCCTTCCGCTGGTCGCGATGGTGGCCGCCGCCCTCCTCCTGCTGAGCGGCCTCGCCAACAGCTACAAGGAATATCAGATCTACTTCCTGCCCCTCTTCCTCGTCTTCCTGCTGCCGAGCTTCGCAGCCTTCCTGCCCGGGATCGAGCTGCGGAGCGCCATCGTCCTCGTGCCGGTCGCCGGGATCTCCGTCGCCACGAGGGCGCTGCTCATGGGCGAAGGCCACCTGCTGTGGGGCGCCGCCGCGCTGGCGTCGACCGGCGCCGCGGCCTGGCTGCTCCTGAGACGTACGGAGGCAGCGCTTTCGAACGAGCGGCTCATCACGAGCGTGGAGATGGACGAGGCGGAGTTCCGCGGCGGCGCCGCGCTCTTTCCCCGACACGTCCTGCGCTGGTTCGTGGGATTCTGGGTCCTGCTCTTCGTGACCTCACTCTGGTTCGCCGAGGAGCTGGGCCTGCACGGACAGATCCTGTTCAACGTGGTGGGGATCTTCCTCGGTGGCTCGGTGCTGCTCATCCGGCGGTACGGGCTCGACGTGCGGGAGACCCTCCAGCTGCACCGTCCGCACTGGCGCGCCTGGCCAGCCGCCGTGGTCGGCGCCCCCAGCTTGCTGGTGCTGGCCATCGGGCTCGGCGAGCTGGTCAACACCTACCTCTTCCCGGTTCCCGAGTCGATGCTCGAGGCCTTCGGACGGAGCCTCACCGAAGGGCTGGCGACGTGGGAGTTCGTCCTCCTGCTGTCCCTCCTCCCGGGCATCCTCGAGGAGGTCGCCTTTCGGGGGGTTCTCCTGAGCGGCCTGCGAAAGCAGATGCGCAGGACGTGGATGGCGGTGGCCGTCAGCGCGCTCGTGTTCGGGGTCTTTCACGTGAGCCTCTTCCGGATCATCCCCACCGGCTTCCTGGGGGTCGTGCTCGCGCTGGTCGTGCTGCGGACGGGATCGATCTTCCCCGCGATGCTCTGGCACTTCCTGAACAACTTCCTGGCGACCGTGCCCGTGGAGCAGGGCTGGATCTCGCTCGAAGCGACGCAGGGCGTGCCCGTCGCGTGGTATGGCGCGGCGCTCGTCGGGGCCGCCGTGAGCTGGCTGCTCATGTGCCCCCGCCCCGGACAGCTCGAGCCTGCCCCGGGTGGCCGACCGGCGCGGACGGCGACCCCGACCGGGGCGCCGGAGCGGGACCGCGCCGGACTCGCGGGAAGGTGAGCGATGACCGACGCCACGGCGCCGGGCGCCCGCACGGATGCGGCCACGACCCGCCCGCCTCCTGCGGTCCGCCGAGTTCTCGAGACCTCGCTCTACGTCGACGACCTGCCGCGCGCTCGCGCGTTCTACGAGGCCGTCCTCGGCCTCGAGGTCATGTTCGAGGACGCCCGGCTGGCTGCGCTCGACGGGCACGGGGGGACCGTCCTGCTCCTCTTTCGCCGCGGTGCGTCGGCCGAGGGCGCCGAGGACGGGCGGGGATCGATTCCCGGGCACGACGGCCGCGGCGCCCTACACTTCGCGCTCGCCGTGGACTCCGAGGAGCTCGATCGTTGGCGCGCCCATCTGGAGGCCGTCGGCGTCGTGATCGAGTCTGAGCGGAGCTGGGCCCGTGGGGGCACCAGCCTCTACTTCCGCGATCCCGACCGTCACCTCGTGGAGCTGGCTACGCCGGGGGTCTGGCCCGTCTACTGAGGTCAGAGACCGCCCGGGCCTGCGCCGCGGCCGCGGCCGGACGGGCGGCGGGCGTTTTCGTTCTGGGGCCCCACGGGCACGTTGATGCCGGAGACCGGAACCTGGAAGCCGGCGAGCCCTCCGGCCATGGCCGCGCCGACGTCCTGGGGCGGCATGCCCGCGGCGAGCGACTGGCCGACCCCGGGGAAGTCACCGAGGAGCCCGGCGTCATCCGCTCGCGCGGAGAGCCGGTCGCGCACGGCGGCGAGGGCCTCGTCGGAGGGAAGACCTCGCTCGGTCAGCCCGCCCATCACCAGGAGGGCGACCGCCAGGGTGCGGCCGGACGACTGGGAGACGGCCAGCGCGCTGATCGCCTCACCGTCCACCCCCATCCGCATCGCGGCTGCCGCCGCCTCGACCTCCCCCTCCTCGGGAGCCCGTCCGCCGCCCTGCAGCGCCTCCTGAGCGCGTCCCATGTCGGCCACGAGCAGCTCGACCGCGGCCAGCACCTCCTCGGCGCTGCGGCCCTTGGCCACTCCCTCCAGCGCCAGGTTCGCGGCCGCCTGCACGGGAAGCTCACGCACGCGAGCGTCCTCGATACGCTGGATCACCGCGGCGGCGACGTCCTCGGGCAGCACGTCCTGCAGTCGCTCGACCAGACCCTGCTGCGCCGCCGCCGGAAGCGGAAGGAGAGCGATGGCGAAGATATGACAACGGAGAATGCGCTTCATGTTCGACTCCTTGGGACGAGCCCCGTGTCCCCACCCACCGTGTCGGGGCTCATCCTACACACTCCATGATCCGCAACGGGGTCACACGGAGACCGTGCCGGGTCAATTGGAGATGATGAGGAGGCCGACCCGCCCCCCGTATCCGTCGTCGATCTCGGCGACCGAGTCGGGGACGATCCAGCGCTCGCCGTCCACCCTGAGGTTGAAGCGGTAGACACCCGGGGCGAGCGTCGCCGGGACGATCCAGCGACCGGAGTCGTCCCGGGTGAGCGGCACGCGCTCCCACCCGGTCCAGTCTCCCGCGATCTCCACCCGCTCGGCGTCCTCGACGACGAATCCGATCGAGCCCGAGCTCGCGGCCTCCGGCGTGTAGACGATCGGCGCCTGGGCGCTCACCGGGATCGGACGGGCGCGACGCCGCGTGAGCCGGACGCCGATCGAGACGAACCGCCCTCCCGGAAGGCCCTGCAGGACGTCGGACGCGTACGTCCCGCCCGAGACGACGACGGCCGCCCGTGGATCGAACCACACCGACGCCGTCGCTCCGGCCCAGCGCTCGGCCGAGCCGCCCCGCGACCGGGGGATCCGCCTCAGGCCGCCATAGGCGGTGAGGTCCACGGCTCCCCGGGTCATGCTGAGGGCGACGTTCGCCTCCGGATAGGTGTTGCCGTCGGCGCGCGTGGCGAGCACGCTCACCGTGGCGCGCAGCAAGGCCGTCTGGGTCCACAGACCCACGCTCGGAATCGCGCCACCCACGGATGCCGAGTCGAACGAGTTGCGCGCAGACGCGAGGCTCGCGCCGACCCAGCCGCCCGAGCTGCGCGCGCGCAGGTGGAGTCGCGCATCGGCCCGGCCGATCGCCGAGTTGAAGCCGTTCGAGTGCCGGGCCCCTCCCGCCGCCCCGGCGAACTCCACCCGCAACGGGCTCCCCCGGCCAGCGGGGGCGATCCAGCCGGCCAGATCGCCCCGCACCTGCCCCGACCAGCCCGCTCCCTCGAAGCCGGTCAGGCTGCCGGACAGGCGCCCGAAGACCGAGGGGCGCTGCCATTCCCCCAGCGCGGAGAGGGACGGAGCACCCAGCGGAGCCAGCGTGTCGTACTCGATGCGCGACGCGCTCAGGTCCACCTCCCAGCGCGGAGCCTGCGCGGTAAGCGCGAGCGGAAGGACGAGGAGGGATACGGCGACGGGCGCGATGCCGCGGCGGCGCGCACCGAACGCGATGGCGCCCGCCCCCCCCGCGGCGCCCGCGAAGATCACCCGGGCGGCCTCCGGCCCCGACCGCTCGGGGGGTTCCCTCCCCGACCCGGCGGATCGGGAATGTTCAGGTTCCGCAGCGCCTGGCCCAGCGCCGCGGCGGGTGACGCCCCCGAGCCCACGGCTCCGTCGAACTTGCCGGGGATCTGGGCGGCCACGGGCAAGGGGACCGACGTGGCGACGACGTGCGTCATGAGCGACACCGCGTCGGGCACCGGCACGCCGCGGCGTACGAGCTCGCCGAGCACGGTCAGCGGAACCTCCAGGGAGCCGCCTTCGCCCTCCGATCGTGACACCCACAGCGGCCGCACGGTCTCCACGTCCAGGCCCTGTCGCGCCGCCGTGGCCACCGCCACGACCTCGCCGTCGAGCAGGGGCTGGTCGGGAAGCGCCTCCCTGAGCGCGGCACGGACGGCACGAAGCTCGCCGGCGAGCCGGGCCACCACCTGCCCGATCCTCTCCGGCGGCACGTTCTTGGCCACCCCCTCCAGGACCTTGGACTCCAGGGCGCGCACCGGCAGGGAGTCGCCAGCGGCCTCGTCGAGGATGCCCTGGACCGCGGCCAGCGTCTCGGGACCGGCGCGGGCCGCGAGATCGCCGACCTGGGCGCTCACCGCCAGCGCCTGCACGAGCGCGAGCGCGGCCGCCGCACCGAAGGGGGCGAGCCTCACGCTTCGCTCTCCGAGGAGGAGACGATGATCACGCTGTTGACCTGCCCGAAGCCGTCGTCCACCTGCGAGAGCGCGGTGGGGTCCGGCCGCCACTCGCTGTCGTCGACGATGAAGGTGTACTGGTACACGCCGGGCGGGAGCGGAACGTCAGCGACCCACACCCCCGTGCCGCGCAGGTCCTCGAGCTCGATCCCCTCCCTGTTCCAGGCCGCGAAGTCACCGGTGAGGCGGACCGAGCCAGCCTCCGGGGCGACCAGAACGAAGCGCGTGACCACGGCCTCCCCGACGTCCACCGTGACCGCGGGAGACTCGCGCTGGGCCGGCCAGAGCGCGAAGACCGCGGCACCCGCCGCCACGGCCAGCGCTCCGACGGCAGGGCTCAGCCGGATCGTGCGTGGCCTGACCCACCACCCGAGCAGCTCTCTCCACGGGGAGGGAGCAGGCCCGGTCACGGCCAGCAGGACCCGCGCCCTCAGGGCGGCCGGAGCCGGGGCCGGGAGATCCTCGCGCAGCGTCCCGAGCAGCTCGCGCAGCCGCGCCTCGTCGCGGCGCAGCGGCTCGGGCAGCCCCTCGAGCGGCACCTCCCCGCCCAGGAAGCCATCGAGTCGATCCGCATCCTCTCGCTTCATCGCTCAACCACCTCGCCGAACAGCGGCTCCAACTCCGTCTTCAGCGCCTCCCGCCCCCGCATCAGGCGCATCTTGATCGCCGAGCGGGAAGCACCGGTCAACTCCTCGATCTCCGAGACCGACAGGCCCTGCAGGTACATCAGCACGAGCGCCTCGCGCTGATCGGCAGGCACCGAGTCGAGCGCGCGACGCACCTGCTCCCTCAGCAGGGTGGCCTCCGCCCTCTCGTCCGGTCCGGGCGCGTCGCTCGACAGGAGCGAGCCGAGGGGCTCCAGTCGCTCCACCCGGCGCCGCGCCTTCTTCGAGATGGCGGTCTTGCAGAGGTTGGCCACGATCTTGAACAGCCACCCGGCGAACCGGTCCGGGTCCCCGCAGCGCCGCAGATGCCGAAAGGCCCGAACGAAGGCATCCTGCACGACGTCGAGGGCCTCGGCCTCTTCGAATCCCATGTACCGCACGTACGCGAGCATCTGGTCCTGATGCCGGTCCACCAGCGTGCCGAACGCATCCCGGTTCCCCGCGAGCACCCGGGCCACCAGAGCTCCGTCGGTCGGGTCCGTCATGGCCGGCCGACCCCGCCCCCGTGAGGGCTCGTTTCGAAACGCGCACGGTCCTCCTCCGTCCTGAACACTCGTCGAGGTCATGCGCGGTCACATCCCGACGCCGCTCAAAAGCTGAGCAGCCGCGTGACGTTGAAGCCCAAGCGCCAGTCGTCCGTTCCGTACTCGAACGGGGTTCCGACGAGGTACTGCGTCGGGTTCATCCGGACCTGATTCGTTACGAGGATCTTGAAGGCGTGGCCGCGCGTGTCGATGCCGACGCCGAAGCTGACGCCATCGTAGGGATAGGCGACGCTCTCCACGCTCATGATCCACTCCGCCAACAGGCTGAGGCTTCCGGAAGTGTAATACTGGCCGTGCAAGCCGAGAACGAACGTGTTGACCGGCTCGGCATCCGCGATCCGGGGGTTCCTGAACCCCGTGGGCACGACACCGAGAGCGAAGCGATCCGCGATGGAAGCGTTCAGCATCGCCTGGGCGTAGTACTGGATCTCGTCGTCCTCGACGCCGCCGCCGGCCACCGCGCCGAAGTTCCAGGCGACGCCCCCCATCAAGCCGGCCTTGAGGGCGACGTCTCCCACGACACCGGAGAGCAGCATCGCCTTCGCGTTGAGCTCGAGGTTGTCGTCGAAGTTGGACCGCAGCAGGCCGAGCATCAACCGGTCCGTGGCCGCGTACGCGAGCCCGAGCCGATTGTAGACGGGCCCGTCGAGGCCCCACAAGGCCTCCGAACCGTCCGAGATCGCCGGCAGGAAGCGATGCGAGATCTCGAACATCCACACGCCGCCACGGATCGTCTCGGCCGTGGGGAGGTTCGCGGCCTGGGTGGATCGGAAGACCTGTACGGGACGCCCCTGCCCCGAGACGGCGACGGGCACGGAGAGCGCCAGCGCGAGCGCCGCGAGCGACGCGACGCGAGGCGGACGACGGTCGACGTTCATCGGCTGCACCTCAGTTCTCGGGAGCTCCTCGATCGATCCAGTCCCTGATCGTCTGCAGCTCCGCCGCGTCCAGGGACCGGCCGCCGATCGGCATCGCCGCCCCCGAGCGCTGGCGCCCCTCGAGCTTGATCATCAGGTAGCTGTTCACCGCGTCGCCCGGCTTCACGCGAAGCAGGTCCGGCTCGGCCTTCGCCGGGACGTTCACCAGGTTGGCGTAGCTCGTGGCCGCGGTGGCGGAGAGGGTCAGGTCTCCGGCTCCGCCCCCGTGACAGTTCCCCGCCGTGCATCCGCGCTGCACGAAGATCCCGTTGACTGCGTCAGAGAACGACGGAGCCTGAGCGGGCGGCTGCGTCACCACGACGGCCGTGGCGAGCTGATCGCCGGCCCTCGCGGTGACGGTCGCGGTCCCCAGCGCGACGGCCGTGACCAGTCCCTCCCCGGAGACCACGACGAGCGTGGTGTCGCTCGAGGACCACCGCACGGAGGCTCCGACGATCTCGCTGCCCGTCGCGTCCCGAACCACGGCCGCGATCGTCGCGGTGTCACCGACGGCCTGGAGCCGCAGCGTGTCCGGGGTGACGGTCACGGAGGCCGGCGTCTGCGTCACGGTGACCGGAGCCGAAGCCCGGAGCGCACCCGACGATGCTTCCAGGGTGGTGGTCCCGGCGCCCACGGCCGTGACGAGCCCGGCGGCGGAGACCGAGGCCACCGTCTCGTCGCCCGAGGACCACGTCACCGCCAGGCCCGGGATCGGCGAGCCTCCTTCGTCGATCACGGCGCCTGCCACCCTCAGCGTATCCCCCGCTCCGTTCAGCACGATCGTGTCCGGAGCGATGACGAGCGCGAAGGGCAGCTGCTCGACCGTGACCGCGATCGTGTCCGCCACGAGCCCGGCCGTCGCGACGATCCTTGTGGCCCCGACCCCCACGGCGGTCAGCCGCCCCCCGTCGACGGTCGCGACGAGGGGATCGCCCGACGACCAGACCACACCCGCGCCGGGGATCGGACCTCCGAGGCCGTCGCGCACGTCCGCGGTCACCGTCGCCGTGTCGCCGAGGAAGGTCAGGCCCACCGGGTCCGGGCTGAGCACGATGGACGCCGGCGTCTCGGTGACCGTCACGGCGGTCGTGGTCACCAGGTCCCCGCTGGCCGCCGAGAGCGTGGTCGTCCCCACGGAGACCGCGCTGAGGAGCCCCTCCACGTCCACCGTGAGCACCGCCTCGTCTCCCGATGTCCACGTGACGGCCTGCCCCGGGACCTCGTGTCCGCCCGCGTCCCGCACCACGGCCACGACGCGCAGCGTGTCCCCCGGCCCGCTCAGCGCGATCGGGCTCGGCACGACCTCGATCGCTTCCGGGACCTGGGTGACCGTGATGCGCGCCTGCGCCGCCGCCGACCCCGACGTGACCTCGACGAGCGCGGACCCCGCTCCCATCGCGGTCACGACACCGTCGCCCGAGACGGCCGCGACCGAAGGATCGGTCGACGCCCACGCGAGAGGGGCGTCCGGAAGGACCGCCTCGTACTGGTCGAGCACGGTCGCCCGGAGCGTTCCGCTCTCGCCCAGCGCGGAGAAGCTCAGCTCCGCCCGGGAGAGGGAAATCGTTTCCGCCCGGGGATCTTCTTGCGGACCGGTGGGAACATCGCTGCCCCCACAGGAGACGACCCCCGTCAGGGTGAGGGCCGTGCCCAGGCCTCGCAGCCAGCCGAACCCCGCCCGAAATCCCGCCTGGCGCCTCGCCCTACCCGTCCATCGCGGCATCCGGATGTCCCCCGCTGGGCTCGCTCGCCTGGGCATGGAGCCTGCAAAGCCCCTTGCCGGAGCACACCGATGCGACAAGAACTATGCCAGCTGGAAGGACGCCGGGCGCCGTGGCCGGGACGCCCGCGGGATGTCACCCAAGGAGGTTCGACGACATGAGGCTTCTCGCCCTGGCCCTCCTGGCCGGCCTGGCGTCCCTGGCCACGTGCGACCACCCGGAGCCGCCCATCCGGTGGGTCACGGAGTTCGAGTACATGCGCCGCGGCGGCCCGTGCCCCACGGCCGACGGACACACCGCCGTGTGCGAGCTGCGCGTCGTGGTGCGGGACGACGGAACGTGGAGCGCGACGGGCGTCCCCGATCCGCCCAGCGAGGGCACGCTCCCGCTGGGGGCCGCCACCGAGCTCGCCTCGATCTTCGGTCAGTCGTGGAGGTACTTCACCGAGGTCCCGTTCACGGGGGTGTGCCCGACGAGTCGCGGGGGCGAGGAGTACGGGTACGTCGTGCGTGAGACCCCCTACGGCGAGGGGAGCGAGCGGGCCGAGGCGCGGGTCCGGGAAGCCCGCTCGTGCGTCTACGACCTCGAGCGCTACGACGCGCTGGTCAAGCGCAACATGATCGAGACCGCGTGGCTCTCGCTCAAGCCGCCGGAGCTCGATCACGTCGAGTTCCGTTGAGGGAGGGCCTCCGCGCATCCGGGACGCGCCCGCACGTCGCGGAATCGGTCGTTCTCGACTACGATTCTAGGTTCGGGGATCGTAGGCCCCACAGGCGAGGGAAGGCATGCCGCCCATGAGCGCAGCGCAAGACAGTACGACGGGCCCGAGGTCCGCCGCATGAGCCGGCTTCCCGTGGCGGCCGCGGCGGGCGCGCTCCTGGCCCTGGCCGGTCCCGTGGGGACCTGGATCACCGGCCCGGCGTCGGCGCCCCGCGGCTACGAGGGCGCCCGCGCCGAAGCCCCGACGGCGCTCGCGGCCGCGGGTCACGTCGAGGCCGAAACCGCCGACCTGACCGACGTCGTCCAGGCCTACTGCGTGCGCTGCCACGACGATCGCCGGCGTCGCGGCGACCTCTCCCTCGAGGACTTCTCGGTCGACGCCGCGGCCGAGCAGGCGGTCATCGCGGAGCGCGTGATCCGCAAGCTCCGCGCGGACATGATGCCGCCCCCCGGAGCCCGCCGCCCCGCCGGTGACACGCTGGTCGCGCTGGTCGAGACGCTCGAGGAGGTGATCGACCGTGCCGCGGCGGGGGCGTCCCGCCCGGGCAACCGCCCCTTCCAGCGCGTCAACCGAGCGGAGTACGAGCGCCTGGTCCAGGAGATCTTCGGCCTCGAGGTCGATGCCTCCGACTGGCTCCCGGCCGATCAGATCAGCGCCAGCTTCGACAACGTCGCCGACGTCCAGGGCATCTCGCCGACGCTGATGGACGCGTACCTGACCGCGGCCTCCGAGGTCGCCCGTCAGGCCGTCGGGCAGCCGGACGCGCCCCCGACCTCGACGACCTACTCCAACGACCCGTCGGTCTCTCAGCACGAGTGGGAGCCGGCGGAGGGGGCGCCCTACGGCACGCGTGGCGGGCTGAGCGCCCTCCACTCCTTCCCGGCCGACGGCAAGTACGTCTTCACGCTCGGCTTCATGTCGGGGTGGGGCGAGCGCTTCCACGACGTCGACGTCTCGGTGGACGGGGCCCGGGTCGCGCTGCTGCGGTACTCGGCGACCACCCCTCGGCTCATCGACTTCCAGGGACGTCTCGGCTACCCGATGCAGACCGACTCCGTCTTCGTGCGGGCGGGCCAGCATCGCGTCGCCGCGGCCTTCGTCCGCAAGATGGACGGACCGTACGAGGACCTGATCCGGCCGCACGACTGGTCGCTGACGGGCACCGAGACGAGCTACGGAACGACCTCCCTCCCGCACATCCTCAACCTCACGGTCGAAGGCCCCTACGACCCCACGGGGGTGTCGGAGACGCCGGCGCGCCGGCGCATCTTCCAGTGCCGGCCGACGTCGTCGCGGGAGGAGCGGCCGTGCGCGGAGCGGATCGTGCGAGGCCTCGCCACCCAGGCGTACCGGCGCGACCTGGAGCGGCGGGACGTCGAGGCCCTGATGGCCTTCTACGACCAGGGCGCCCGGGACGGCGGCTTCGAGCTGGGCATCCGCACGGCGATCGAGGCCATGCTGGTCAGCCCGCACTTCCTCTTCCGCATCGAGTCCGAGCCCCGAGGCGCTGAGCCGGGCGAGGTCTTCCCGGTGGATCCGGTCGACCTGGCCTCGCGCCTGTCCTTCTTCCTCTGGGGCGCCGGGCCGGACGAGCCCTTGCTCGCGGCCGCCCGCGACGGCGAGCTGGCGACACCCGCAGGGCTGGAGCGTCAGGCGAGGCGCATGCTCGCCGACCCCCGCTCCTCCGCGCTGGCGACCCGCTTCGCGCACCTGTGGCTGCGGCTGCAGGACGTCGACCGGGTGCAGCCCGACGCCTTCTGGTTCCCGAACTACAGCCGGCAGCTCGCTCGGGACATGACGCGCGAGACCGAGCTCTTCTTCGACCACCTGGTGCGGGAGGACCGTAGCCTGCTCGAGCTGCTCGAGGCGGACTACACCTTCGTCAACGAGCGGCTCGCCCTGCACTACGGCATCCCCGGCGTGGTGGGGGACGAGTTCGTGCGCGTCCGCTATCCGGGAGAGAACCGGCGCGGCATCCTCGGGCACGGAAGCGTGCTCGTGCAGACCTCGCTCGGCAACCGCACCTCTCCGGTGCTGCGCGGCAAGTGGGTCATGGAGGTCCTCCTCGGCGTCCCACCGCCACCCCCACCACCGGGTGTGCCCGACCTGGAGGAGACGAGCGGCACCGAGGGATCGAAGATCCTCACGACGAGCGAGCGGATGAAGGCGCACCGGGCGAACCCGACGTGCGCGTCGTGTCACAACCTGATCGACCCCATCGGACTCGCGCTCGACAACTTCGACGTGACCGGCCGGTGGCGGATCCG
>JBFFWJ010000020.1:0-15907 GCA_041570315.1 Longimicrobiales bacterium
CCCGACGAAGGCGAGGGAGGGCTCAGCGAGGCCGAGCTCTTCCGTATCGCCGGCGAGGTCGGCCTCCCGGACGCGCACGTGCGCAGGGCGCTGACCGAGGTTCGCGACGGGGTCGAGGAGCGCGGTGCGCTCGACCGGATCTTCGGTCCGTCCTTCGTCCGAGCGTCACGTGTGGTGCCGGGCCAGCCCGAGCTTCTGGCGGAGGGGCTGGACGACTTCCTCGTGGCCTCGCAGCTCCTGCAGCCGGTGCGTCGCGGCGGGGGGTTGCTCCAGTACCGACCGGCTCTCGACTGGGCGTCCCAGCTCGCCCGTGCCGCGAGCTTCACCTCGCGCAAGTACTACATCGCTTCGGCCAAGTCCGTGGAGATCCGGCTGGATGCGGTCGACGAGCGGAGGACGCTCGTGAGGATCGAGGTGGATCCGGGAACCCGTGGCGATGACGTCGCGACCGCCGTGCTCGGAGGCGGAATCGGAGGGGGCGCGGCCGGCGCCCTCGTGGGCTGGGGGCTGGCGGCCGTCACCCCGCTCGGCCTGGCGGCCGGACTGGCGGTCGTGGCGGGTGTCACGGTCTGTGGAGGCGTAACGTACCTCGCCGGGCAGTCTCACAAGCGGAAGCTGCTCGAGGTGCGGACCGAGCTGGAGGGCGTGCTGGACGCTTTGGAGACGGGTACGTCCCTGGAGCCCCCTCCCGCCTCCTGGCGGCGATGGGTCAAGCGCCACTTCCACGGTGTCGCGAGGGATCTGATGGGGGCCGACGACGGGTCGGATCTCTGAGTTGTTGGAACGGAGTTCACGCGAATACGCAAGACGAACGGAGGCGGGCTTGGACATCAGCAAGGTCGGAGTGGTCGGGTGTGGGCTCATGGGCAGCGGGATCGCCGAGGTCGCGGCGAAGAGCGGGTTCGACGTGGTCGTGCGCGAGATCGACGACGCCCTCCTGGAGGCCGGCCGCAAGCGCATCAGGAAGTCGGTGGACCGGGCGGTCGAGAAGGACAAGCTCAGCGCCGAGGATCGGGACGCGGCATGGTCCCGCCTCGGCTTCACGACGGCGGTCGACGACCTGGCGAGCTGCGACATCGTCATCGAAGCGATCGTCGAAGACCTGCAGGCCAAGAACGAGCTCTTCGGCGCGCTGGACCGGCTGTGCGGCGAGCGCACGATCTTCGCGTCGAACACCAGCTCGCTGACGATCACCGACATGGCTGCCGCGACGTCACGCCCCGACCGTTTCGTCGGCCTGCACTTCTTCAATCCCGTGCCGGTGATGAGGCTGGTCGAGGTCGTGCGCACGATCGCGACCAGCGAGGAGACCCAGGCGCGGGCCCTGGCCTTCTCGCAGGCCCTCGGGAAGGTTCCGATCTCCGCGAAGGACAGCTCGGGCTTCGTCGTCAACCTCCTGCTCGTGCCGTACATGCTGGACGCGATCCGCCAGCTCGAGCGGGGCGTGGCGAGCATCACCGACATCGACACGGGGATGACGCTGGGGTGCGGCTATCCGATGGGCCCGTTCACGCTATGCGACTTCGTGGGCATCGACACGCTGTACAAGATCAGCGAGATCATGTTCGAGGAATACCGGGAGGCGCGGTATGCTCCACCACCGCTCCTCAAGCGCGTCGTCGCCATGGGGCGCTTCGGCAGGAAGTCGGGCCGCGGGTTCTACGACTGGTCGGGAGAGGAGCCGGTTCCGCTCCCCATCTGAGCGAGCCTCCCCGCGGCGACGTTGGCGCGCCGCCGCCGAAAGCCCCACATTGGAGCGAGGACAGGTACCCCGGGAGTGTCGCAGACGATGATCGTCGTCCAAGTATCAGACCCGAGCCTTCGGAGGGCCGTGCGCGGCGCGGCCCGGCCGGAGGAGGACGTGGTCGCGGACACCAGGCTCGCCATCGAGGCGATCGATCTGGGATTTCCGCGGCTGATCGTCCGGGATGATGCGGCGCGCCTCCCCTCGCTGTCCTCTCGGTCGCCGGTGTTGCGGCTCGACGCCGCGACGTTGCGCCGATGGGACGCGGAGCGGAGGTCGATCGAGCTCCCGCCCACGCGTCTCGAGTTCTCGACGCGGCGCCTGGTGACGCTGATCGAGATCGAGGCGCTCGAGCGGACCTGGGTGGACGGCGTGCTCGCCGAGCTCACGCGGGCTACCGGCGCGGGGCTCCCGAGCGCGTTGCGCGGGTTCGCGCGTCGCATTCTCGAGTTCCCGGTGCGCTACACCAACCTCCATGCGCTCGCCGACGCTTGCGGCACGAGCCGCGGCGCGCTCAAGGCGAAATTCCGCAGACGAGGGTTGGTCTCGCCGTCCACGTACCTGCGGTGGGTCCGGGCCATGGCGGTCGCGAAGGTGCTCGCGGACCGTTCGGTGACCGTTGCCGTCGCTGCCCGGCGGTTGGGGTTCACCTCCGATGGGAACCTCTGTCGGATGACGGCCAACGTCTGTGGGATGACGCCGACCGAGCTCCGCACGCCCGAGGGCTGGAACCGCCTTCTGATCAGCTTCGCCTGGCTTCACCTGTCGGCTCCGGCGCTCGAGGCGTGGGCCGAGATGGACGAGCTGTTCGAGCTCCGGGTCGCCTGAGGGCGCGCGGCGCGAGGCCCTCGGACCCCGAAAGCGAGAACGGTCCCCCTGCGGGGACCGTCGTGGACATCGGGTGCCGCGCCGGGGCTGGCTCTAGGAGCGCTTGCGACGCTGCCGTCTGCGCTCGCGCCGGATCGCCGCCTCGCGCTTCCGCTTTCTCTGAGCGCTGGGCTTTTCGTAGTACCGGCGCTTCCTGAGCTCCGAATACAAGCCCGACCGCTGGACCTTGCGCTTGAAGCGCCGCAGCGCGCGTTCCAGGCTCTCGTTGTCCTGTACGACGACTTCCAAGTCGATCACCTCTGGTGACTGTGCTTCGGGTCGAGCATAAAAAGCTACATTCGTCGGTGGACGGGAGCAACGGCCGGATCGGCTGCCAGCGACGGCGGGCGTCCGATCAGGGAAGCCGGCCCTCCCGGTGCAAGGTATGCGTGTAGAGCCGGTACGCCTCGGGGCGCTCCGAGAAGTCCGCAAGCCAGGTCTCGAAGTCCGGCAGGGGAAGCAGGCGCTCGAGGTGGTCCACGACCATCATGGCGTACTGGAGCCGATCCCGAGAGCGGAAGTCGATGCTCTCGCCACCGAGGATCCGATCCACCGCCTCTTCGAAGTCGGGAGGGGCGACCAGGCAGATCAGGTGGGCCACCTGATCCAGCCGGTACGAGGCGTACAGGGAGCGGAGCCGGTCGAGCTCCTGGACGCCCGGGAGGGGCGCTCCGTCGCCGGTCCAGTCTCCGGCCAGCTCGAGCGCGTTCTCGGTGAGCAGAGCGCGGAATCGGCCGCGCAGCTTCCGACCCGGCCTCCCCTGCCGCTCACTCGTGTGGACAGCGGATTCGAGCAAGCGCGCGAGAAGGGGACGTCCGAGGCTGCGGGCCTTCTCGTGGATCTCCGCCTCCGAGGCTTCGACGAAGATGGCCGCGGTCCTGACCTCGTCTTCCGCGGTTTCCCCGGACCCCGGCCGAAAGGAGAAGTATCCGTGCCAGGAGCCGTCGGGGACGGGGAACGTGACCAGGAAGCAGGCCCAGGTGTCGGTCCCGTCTTCGACGAAGGCAACCGACCGGCGGCGCTCACCGAGGATCGTCATCGCGTCAGGGCGGCGCTCCGGGGGCGCGGGTTCGCGTCGGCGCGAGCGGTGCTGCGCGCGGCTGCAAGATGTCGGCCGGCCGCCGACGGATCAAGGCGCTGGGGGCGGTCGTCCCACCTTTTTTCTTGCGATTCGCGAGAGCCGATCGTTATCGTTCTTCCCGATCCATCGGAACCGATCCAGAAACCGCGCCTAAGCCCCTGTGCGACGGCCGGTTGGCAGCATCGACGCCCGGCTTCGGCCGGGTTTGTTTTCCCCCGAACCGTCGTTCTCCTGGAGGGATCGGCGCCGTCGGAGCATGCGGGAACGCGTCTTCGGGAATGCCTCGTGGACGCTTCTGGCGACGAGGGCCTCCGGGCCCGGAAGGAGCTGGAGAGATCGATGCATCTGAACGTGACGACCGACGTCCGCCCCGAGGCGATGGGAGACGTGCCGGGGATCTGTGAGATCCCGGTCACACGGGCCGTGGTCCAATATCGGGACGTGCACGAGATGGACACGCCGGGTGGACGGATCGAGGACATCGGCCTGGCGCTCGTGCTCGAGGGGCGGTACGCGGCGACCGCCGAGGCGATCGATCTCGGGAGCGGGCAGGTGAAGGTCCTCGACCTGAGCACCGAGCTGGTCGTGCTCGACTGGGTGTACGAGCCGACGCTCGAGCACGTGATGGAGCTCGTGACGGCATCGGCGTCGACGGGCGACCGCGAGGCCCTGCAGCGCTACTCGTTTCAGCTCGGGTTGAGGGTTCTGGAGCGACTCGGCTTCGGGCCGCTGACGCGCCCGTCCCTCCTGCGCATCGGATTTCGTGACATCTGCAGGGATCTCGACCTGCACGAGGGCACCTCGATCCGGTTCGTGTTGGGGCCCGGTCGGCTGACCAGGGCGCACCTGGACTACGACGCGTGCGCGCTCGTGTTCAGGACCGCCTTTCAGGGGGCGGACGGGCCGCTGGAGCGGGCCCTGGCCGAGGCGTTCCCGGCTGCCGAGCTCCGTCGGCTCGAGCCCGCGAGCGTCTCGGAGGCCATCTCGTACGTCGTGCGGTTCGCTCTTCCCACGACGCTCGCCGAGACCCGCGCCGCGCTGGCGGGCATGCGTCGGGGCCTCGCGGCCCTCATGGCACGCTTCGAGCCCGAGCGCTTCTGCTCGGTCGCGCCGGTGATGGAGACGTTCGGGGCGCGGGAAACGCTCGCCGGCCTGCACATTCACGAGCCCCTGGTCCACGTCGTGCAGGTTCCCCCGCCCATCGCAGGGTCGCACGTCGTCCACTGACGGCGGCCGCATCGTGACGACTCTCGACCCCAACCTGCTCGGCCTGGCGGAAGACCGCACCGCCGCCTCCGAGCTCAGGGCGCAGTACGCGGCGTACCGCCGGCGTCAGGCACGTAGGCTCGTCGGCCTGATCCCCCGCGACGCCATCCGGCCGCTGTGCCGCCGCGCCCGCATGAGGGTCGTGGGCTCGCCGATCGTGGAGACCGACCCGATGGAGCTCCTGGTTCGGTTCTGCGAGCGCCTGCTGCCGTTGCCTCCGTTCGAGGTGTGGGTCGAGGACGTCACGCTTCACCCGGTCGCGCATCTGCACGACCTCGACGACTCGGCGGATGCTCCCACGACCGGGTCACCGGTGACGATCGAGGCGCGGCTGTTCGAGTACCGGGAGCATCCGTGGGTCGCGCACCTGCGCTCGTTTCGCGACGGCGGCACGTGGCGGGCGTACATCGCGTTCGAGGAGCGCCGCACCGGCGACGTGCACCACACCGCCCCGATCTTCGCCGAGGACGATCCGGCAGACCTCCGCGAACGGTTCCTCAGCTTCGAGACGGCTGCTCTCGAGGCCTTTCTCCGCTCCGCTCTCCCCTGACGATTTTTTCGTAATTATCGGGTGACCGGCAGGGTTCGTGAGCCCTCTTCGGTAACCGGCCAAAACCGGTGAGCCACTTGAACTTCCGGCCTGTCCCAATTCGGGGGAGCAAGCCGTGGCCACCCCGGGGAAACAGCTGGATTTCCAAGAATTACCAAAAATGTAAGTCATTGTAAACAAATGACTTACGGGCATGCTCTCTTTTTGTGGGGTGCGCAACACAGGGGTTGCGCGCCCTTCGATCCGACTTTACAGTACGTCGCAGCACGGAGAACGCTAGCGCCCTCCCGCCGCACTCGCCGCGACGCTTCGCTCCCGGTGGTCGGCACCCCGAAAAGTACATCTTTTCCTCCACTCTTCCTTGGGTGAGGTGCGTCCATGTGGGAAACGCGGTCCGTGAAGCTGTCGGTCAGGCTGCCCCGCGACATTGCGGCGCAGGCGGAACAGGTCCAGAAGGATGATCCCGAGTTTCTCAGCCGGGTCGTCCTCTACGGGCTGACGCGTCGATCGATCTATCGGCAGCTGCGCGAGCACGACGATCCCACGGTGTCCGGCCCGATGCCCGAGGCGTCCCCGCCACGCTCTTGAAAGTCTTGCGCTCGTAGGCCCTTCGGCTCATACGTAGGCGCGTCGGGACCTTCGGGTCCCGTTCGTGTTTCGTGAGACGAGGGGCTTTTTCACGTCCAGCGGAGGGCCGCAGTGGACGGTGGCAAGACGGGCTCCGACGAGCCGCTCCACGTCCTGCGCGCGAAGTACCACGACTACTGCTCGGCGCAGGTCGCGGATCTTCTTGTCTTCATGAGCCCCGACGAGATCTATCTCCTCGCCCATCGGGCGCACCGCGAAGAGGGTGGGCGAGGCGACATCTCGTACGTGGAGATGGTGCGCGTGGCGACGGACTGGCTCTCACGCCGGATCGCGCTTCCACCTTTCGAGGTGTGGGTGGAGGACTACCGGCGCCATCCCGAGCGCTACGACGAGTACCTCATGGGACTCTGGGAGGACGAAGCCGGACGGGCCACCGAAGAAGGGACGTCCCAGCCGCCGGCGATCGGGAGAGCTCAGAAGGGAAGGTCGTCGTCGGGCTCGGTCATCGAGGGCGGCTCGCCGCCCGAGGACGCGTAGTCGAGGTCGCTGAAGCCGGCTCCCGTGCCTCCTCCGGGCCCCGTGGAGCCGAGCATGACCATCTCGCTCACGACGATGTCGGTCCAGTACCGGGTGCCGCCATCGCCTTCGGTCTGCGAGTACTCGATGCGGCCCTCGACGTAGAGCCGGTCGCCCTTCTTCACCCACTGCTCGACGATGTCGACGAGCCGCCCGAAGAAGGTCAGGCGATGCCATTCGGTCCTCTCCTGCTTCTGCCCGGACCGGTCCGACCAGGAGCGGTTCGTCGCGAGCGACACCTTGGCGACCCGTGCCCCGGAGCCGGTCGCCCGGATCTCGGGCTCGTTCCCGACGTTGCCGATGAGCATGACCTTGTTGAGGGACCGACTCATGGTGGTGCGAGCTCCTGGTGGGCCGCTGTAGCGGGCCCGTTTCGAGGGGCGCGACGGACGCGCGACGGCCCGGGCGGGCGCAAGGCCTGGCGCGGCAGGGCGAAAAGCTAAGCGCTGTGGGCGGGTTTTTCCATCCTTCGAGGCGCCGCTATCTTGCGGCGCTTCGAACGATGGACCGCGAGAGACGAGGGGGGGCGGCCATGGCCGATCTGACGCACGTGAGGGTCGAATGGGATGCGGACTTGGCCGTCGTGACGATCGACCGCCAGGACAAGCTCAACGCCCTGAACGCGGAGGTCGTGGCGGAGATCGGCGAGGTCTTCTCGAGCCTCCGGGACGACGACCAGGTGCGCGGGGTGGTGCTGACCGGAGCCGGCGACAAGGCCTTCGTGGCGGGCGCGGACATCGGGGAGCTGGCCAAGATGGATTCGGTCTCGGGCGTGCGCGTGAGCCGAGAGGGCCAGGCGGTCCTCAGAGACATCGAGCGCTTTCCCAAGCCGGTCCTGGCGGCCGTGGGCGGGTACGCGCTCGGAGGGGGCTGTGAGCTCGCGTTGGCCTGCCACCTGAGAATCGCCAGCGAGAACGCGCGCTTCGGGCTCCCGGAGGTCGGGCTCGGCATCATCCCCGGGTACGGGGGGACGATCCGGCTGGCCCGGTTGGTCGGGCTGGGTCGGGCCATCGAGCTCACCCTGACCGGCGACATGGTCGATGCGGCTCGGGCTCGGGAGATCGGTCTGGTGTCCTCGGTCGTGCCGCGGGCCTCGCTCCTCGCCGAGGCGAAGGGCCTCGTCCGCAGGGTTACGAAGAACGGACCCGTGGCGGTCCGCATGGCGCTGGAGTCCATCTACCGGGGATTGGATACGGCGACGGCCGAGGCGCTCGACTTCGAGTCCTCGCTGTTCGGCCTGCTGGCGTCCACGGACGACATGAGAGAGGGCATGGAGGCCTTCCTGGAGAAGCGCGAGCCGTCCTTTCGAGGGCGCTGATCCACCCGCTCCGGACCCTCTCCGAGTAGTAGTCGGAAGCCGCACGGAACGTTAGCTTATCGCATGTTCCCGGCGACTCTCCCTTCCGGCGGTCCGTGCGCCTGAGCGGGCTGGCCATACGCCATTTCCGGAACCTCGGAAGCCAGGACTTGGAGCTCCCTCCCGAAGGCGTCGCCCTCATCGGCGACAACGCCCAAGGAAAGTCCAACTTCTTGGAGGCGATCTACTACCTGGAGACGTTCCGTTCCTTCCGTGGAGCCCGAGACGAGCAGCTCGTGGCTTTCGGTGCCGACACGTTCCGGGTGCAGGGAACGACCCATCCTGACGACGGAGCGCGACTCCGAGGCGGGGTGGTCGCCGCCGCGTTCCAGCGTCCCGGCAAGAAGAAGAAGGTGTCCGTGGACGGGACGGAGCCCGTCCGCCTGAGTGACGCGCTGGGGCAGCTGTCCGCGGTGATCTTCTCGCCGGCGGACATCGAGCTGGTGAGCGGTGGGCCTGCCGAGCGTCGTCGATTCCTCGACATCGTCCTGTCGCTGAACGAGCCGGGCTACCTGGAGTCCCTGCAGGAGTACAAGCAGGTCCTGGTTCGCCGAAACGCCGCGCTGAAGTCGGGCGGGCCGGGCGGAGCGGTGGGCGCGTGGAACCAGGGCCTGGTTCGGTCGGGAGCGCAGGTCATGGCCGCGCGCCGCGCGTGGATCGAGGGCAGGGACCGGGCGTTCGGAGAGTGCTACGCGAGGATCTCGGGCGGGGAGCGAGCGCGGATGACGTACCGGTCCAGCGTGTCGCTCGCGGGGGTGACCGAAGTCGAGGGGATCCGGTCGGCTTTCCTCGACGCGCTGTTGGACTCCCGGGAGAGCGAGTGCCGGCAGGGCGTTACCGTCGTCGGACCCCACAGGGACGAGGTCCGACTCCAGCTCGAGGACGAGGACGAACGGGTCGACCTCCGGGACTACGGCTCCGGAGGTCAGCGCCGGACGGCGGCGCTCTCGCTCCGGCTCGTGGAGGCGACGACGATTCGGGAGAGCCGAAGCCGGCGTCCCGTCCTTCTGTTGGATGACGTGTTCGCCGAGCTCGACGAGGGGCGAAGCGAGCGGGTCCTCGGCCTCATGGAGGCCCAGGACATCGGGCAGGTGGTGCTGACGGCGCCCAAGGAGGCGGACGTGCGGATCCGTAGCGATGCGATCCCCCGTTGGCGCATCGAGACCGGCAGGATCGCCACGTGAAGGAAGGTGGGCGTCCGATGAGGCTCGACGCGGTCCTCTCGCAGGTGCTCGAGCGATGCGGCGTGCGCGATCAGGTGGCGCGAATGGACGCGCTCGAGCTCTGGCCCGAGATCGTCGGTGAGCAGCTTGCTCGGGTCACGCGAGCCAGGGCGGTCGACGAGGGGGCTCTGATCGTCGAAGTGCGCAACAGCGCCTGGCTGATGGAGCTCAACACGATGAAGGGCGACTTCCTGGCCCGGGTGAACGAGCGGCTCACGGACGTCGAGATGGAACGCATCGTCTTCGTGCAGGCGGAGACGGAGTAGCGCGCCCATCGGGTCGCGCGAACGAGACACGCCCCGGAGCGGACATGGCGAAGCAGACGAAGCAGGAAGGCGGTGAGTACACTGCTGGACAGATCCAGGTGCTCAAGGGCCTGGAGGCGGTGCGCAAGCGGCCGGGCATGTACATCGGATCGACCTCGGCGCGGGGCCTGCACCACCTCGTCTACGAGGTCGTCGACAACTCGATCGACGAGGCGATGGCCGGCCACTGCAGCCGGGTCACCGTCACGGTCCACGAAGACCAGTCGGTCACGGTCGAGGACGACGGGAGGGGGATCCCCGTCGACATCCACCCCACCGAGAAGGTCCCCGGTGTCGAGCTCGCGATGACCACGCTTCACGCGGGCGGAAAGTTCGACAAGAGCACCTACAAGGTCTCCGGCGGGCTGCACGGCGTGGGGGTGAGCGTCGTCAACGCCCTGTCGGCGCACCTGGACGTGGAGGTGCGACGCGGCGGAAAGCTCTACCATCAGCGCTACGAGAGAGGCATCAAGGTCAAGGATCTCGAGGAGCGGGGCGCCGCGGACGGGAGCGGCACGAGGGTCACGTTCAAGCCGGACCACGAGATCTTCACCGAGCTCGAGTACTCGTACGAGGTCCTCTCGAACCGTCTTCGCGAGCTCGCGTTCCTGAACAAGGGCCTCGAGATCGTCCTCGCCGACGAGCGCAACGGCGGAGCGAGGGAGGAGTACCGCTACGAGGGCGGCATCGCGGAGTACGTGCAGTTCCTCCGGGGCACTCGGGGCCCGCTTCACGACAAGGTCTGCTACTTCGAGAGCTCCAGGCCCGAGGCGGAGATCGAGCTCGCGCTCCAGTACGATCAGGGCTTCAGCGAGAACACCCACTCCTTCGTGAACAACATCAACACACACGAAGGCGGGATGCACGTGACCGGGCTGAAGGCGGCGCTCACGCGCACGATCAACGACTACGCCCGCCGCAACAACCTCTTCAAGAAGGGCGAAAGCCTCTCCGGCGATGACGTGCGGGAAGGACTCACGTGCGTGCTCAGCGTGCGGGTCATGGAGCCGCAGTTCGAGGGTCAGACCAAGACGAAGCTCGGCAACAGCGAGGTGCGCGGCGCCGTCGAGGCGGCGGTCAACGAGCACCTGATGACCTTCCTCGAGGAGAACCCCAAAGCCGGCAAGGCGATCATCGAGAAGTCGCTGCAGGCCGCTCGGGCGAGGGAGGCCGCTAGGAAGGCCCGCGACCTCGCGCGAAAGAAGAGCGCGCTCGAGGGGGGTGTCCTTCCGGGAAAGCTGGCCGACTGCTCCATCTCGGATCCGACCATGTGCGAGCTCTACCTCGTCGAGGGCGATTCGGCGGGAGGCAGCGCGAAGCAGGGCCGCGACCGCGCGTTCCAGGCGATTCTCCCTCTCAAGGGCAAGATCCTGAACGTCGAGCGTGCGCGCATCGACAAGATCCTGTCGAACGACGAGATCGGCGCGATGATCACGGCCATCGGGGCCGGAATCCGTGACGAGTTCGACATCGACAAGACGCGCTACCACAAGATCGTCATCATGACGGACGCGGACGTCGACGGGGCGCACATCCGCACGCTCCTGCTGACCTTCTTCTTCCGCCAGATGCGGGAGCTGATCGAGGCGGGCTTCGTGTACATCGCCCAGCCGCCCCTCTACCGAGTGCACAAGGGCAAGCAGGACTTCTACGCCTACTCCGACCACGAGCGTGACGAGTACGTCAAGCGCCTGGGAGGCAAGGGCGTGGAGGCGAAGGGCGTGCGCATCCAGCGCTACAAGGGATTGGGCGAGATGAACCCCGAGCAGCTCTGGAAGACCACCATGGATCCGGAGTCGCGCACGATCCTCCAGGTGCAGATCGAAGATGCCGCGATCGCGTCGAACCTGTTCGATCGCCTCATGGGTGACGACGTCGAGCCGCGCCGCGAGTTCATCGAGAAGAACGCCAAGTACGTCAAGAACCTGGATATCTGAAGGCGGGTCACGTCCCCACGAGGTCCGCGGCGTCGACGAGCCGGGCGTCGTGGCGCCGGGCGATGTCGCGCTGCAGCCAGCCCGGGGCCTCGCTGGCCGTGAACACGAGGCGGATCCGGCGCTCCCTCCCGAAGCCGTAGCGCGTCTCGCGAAGCTGCCGGTCGAGCGTGGTGAGCGGCTCATCCCGGCGCTCGATCGGGTGCCAATGGCACGTGCCGTAGAAGGCGGCGCCGGACGTGAGGATGCCCGCCACCGGCAGGTCGTACCCGTGACCCCAGAGGCTCCCGGCTTCCCGCGCCGTGGCGCCGATCGTCTCGATCGCGTCGTGCGCCACGTGCTGTCGGCACATGACGGGGAAGGCGCGCGCGAGGTGATCGGCCAGGTGCGGATGGACGTGCACGGCGTACGTGTCGGACGAGGGAACGGAGGCGCCACCCGCGCTGCTCAGGAGGACGAAGCGCAGCCAGGTAGCAAGGAAGGGGTCTCCGAGCGCGTACCGTCGTGAGCGCGTGCCGGCGGCCGCGTCCAGGGATCGGCGCGACACGAGCAGACCGAGCTGCTCCAGTCGGCTGACGTACGGTGCGAGCTGACCGCTGCGTGTCAGATCGGCGACGCCCGAATGCAGGGTGGACCAGTCCGCCTCGCCGTGGGTCAGCGCGCCGAGGATGGCGTAGTAGCGGGCGGGAGCCTGGACGTCGCGCTCGAGCCATTCGGCGCCCGCGTCCGACAGAGCCGCGTTCTCGGCCAGCACGAGGCGGCGGAGGTTGGTGCCCAGCGCCACCTGAGGGTCCAGGCAGCGCAGCACCCGCGGGATTCCCCCGAAGATGCCGTAGGCGCGCAGCAGGTCGTGCGGCCTCGCGCCCGGGAGGAGCGCGCGCGCGGATCTCAGCGGCAGCGGGCCGACTCGGATCGGGTCGGGCGCGTCGGCGGGCAGCGCGTCCTCGGTCGGCATCGAGTCCTCCGGGCCGACCAGGGCCACGTGGAGTGGCCGCCGCTCGGCCCGGGCGGCCTCGACGAGCGACGTCACCGCCGAGATATGGCGGGACCTGGCTTGGGCGAGTCGATGGAGGTCGTCGAGGACGAGGACGAAGGGGCGCCCTCCCGACGGCACCGCTGCCAGGAGTCCCCGCAGGAGCTCGTCCCACGACGGCGCGGATGCTTCCAGGTGGGGGGACCAGCCGCGGTCCGCGCGGGCGCGGGTGATCCGCGCCATGAGCGCGCGGCGCTGGTCGAGGTCCGGAAGGGGCGGAGCCTGGTGCACGAGGTGTCCGTAGTCACCCAGCACCCTCCGGACCAGCGCGCTCTTGCCGCCCCCCCGGATCCCCGTGATGCGGAGGATCGACGCCGTCCGTCGGTCCAGGCCGTAGCGGAGCCTGCCCAGCTCGGCGCTGCGTCCCACGAAGCTCATACCGGAAATCTCGGGCATAGAAATAAGATAGACAAGATTAGCGTAAAGAGATTTAGTCTATATATCTCTTCTCCCTCTTGAACGAGCACCCCCGGAGGGTGCATGATCGAAGTGCACACCACACCGATCGCCCCCTGGAGGGATCCGCCGATGACGAGAGTTGCCCCCCGATTCGACACGCTGGCCGCGGCCAAGTACGTGTCGACCCCCGAAGCCGAGAAGCGCATCGACCTCGAGGAGGTGTTCGGGGAGAACCTGTTCGGCCTGCATCAGATGGGCTCGCGCTTGCCGAAGGTGCAGTACGAGGCGCTGCTGTCGACGATCCGCAACGGCACCGAGCTCGACCCGACCGTCGCGGACTCGGTCGCCACCGCGATGAAGGAGTGGGCCCTCGAGAAGGGTGCGACCCACTTCACGCACTGGTTCCAGCCGCTCACGGGGAGCACCGCCGAAAAGCACGACTCCTTCCTCAGGCCGACGGGAGACGGGCGCGCCATCACCGAATTCAGCGGCAAGGAGCTCGTACAGGGCGAGCCCGATGCGTCGTCGTTTCCCTCGGGTGGGTTGCGGCCGACCTTCGAGGCCCGAGGGTACACCGCCTGGGATCCGACGTCCCCGGCGTTCATCATCGAGGGTCCGGCGGGCGCCTACCTGTGCATTCCCACGGCGTTCGCCTCGTGGGCGGGCGACGCGCTGGACAAGAAGACCCCGCTCCTTCGCTCGATGCACGCCCTGGACGAGCAGGCCCGCAGAGCGCTCACGCTCTTCGGCTCGCCGGCCGAGCCCGTGCGGGCGACGTGTGGCGCCGAGCAGGAGTTCTTCCTGGTCGACGAGGAGTTCTTCTACCGTCGTCCCGACCTGCAGACGTCGGGCCGTACCCTCTTCGGGACGAAGCCGCCGAAGGGCCAGGAGATGGACGACCATTATTTCGGGTCGATCCCGGCGCGCGTCCTCGAGTACATGAACGAGGTGGAGTTCGAGCTCTACCGGCTCGGAGTCCCGGTCACCACGCGGCACAACGAGGTCGCGCCCGGGCAGTACGAGATGGCCCCGATCTTCGAGGACGCGAACCAGGCGGCCGATCACCAGCAGCTCATGATGTCGACGCTTCGCCGCGTGGCGCGCAAGTACGGACTCGTCTGCCTGCTCCACGAGAAGCCGTTCCAGGGCGTCAACGGAAGCGGCAAGCACCTCAACTTCTCGTTCGGCACCGCGGATCAGAACCTGTTGGAGCCGGGTGAAACGCCGCACGACAACATGCAGTTCCTCTTCTTCTGCTCGGCGGTCCTCAAGGCGGTCGCCAGGCACCAGGACCTGCTGCGGGCCTCGGTGGCACATGCCGGCAACGACCACCGGTTGGGCGCCAACGAGGCGCCGCCGGCCATCATCTCGGCGTTCGTCGGTGATCAGCTCCAGGACATCTTCGAGCAGATCGAGAAGTCCGGACAGGCGACGTCGAGCAAGGCGAGCGGCCTGCTCGGGTTGGGCGTGAAGGTCCTGCCCCGCCTCCCGAAGCACGCGGGCGACCGCAATCGGACGTCACCCTTCGCGTTCACCGGCAACAAGTTCGAGTTTCGGGCTCTCGGCTCCTCGCAGAGCATCTCCTGGCCGGCGACGGTCCTGAACACGATCGTGGCCGAGGCGATCGACGACCTGTGCGCGACGCTCGAGGCCGAGCTCGAGAAGGGGTCTTCCTTCGACGACGCGCTGCGAGGTCTGCTCGCGCGCGAGATCCACGAGTTCAGGCACGTCATCTTCAACGGTGACAACTACTCCGACGAGTGGGTCGAGGAAGCGGAGAGCCGTGGCCTGCTGAACTTGCGCAGCACGATGGACGCGCTTCCGCGGATCGTGGACGAGAAGAACGTGGCGCTCTTCGAGAGGTACGGCGTTCTCTCGCACCGCGAGCTGGAGTCCCGCTTCGAGATCTTCGTCGAGCAGTACTTCATGACGGTCAACATCGAAGGCGAGACGGCGCAGCACGTGGCGCAGACGATGATCCTGCCCGCGGCGGCCCGGTACCTGAACGACCTGCTGACGACGGCGGAGCGCGCCGACGACCTCGGCCTCAAGACCGACGGAGTGCTCGACACGGCCAAGAAGCTGAATGGCCTCATCGACGAGCTCACGAAGGCGATCGACGCGCTGGCGGCGCAGAATCAGGAGCTCGGTGGCGACGAGGTGCTCTCGAAGGCCGAGCACATGCGCGCGAACATCATCCCGGCGATGAACGCCGTGCGCGACATCGTCGATCCGCTCGAGAGGATCGTTCCGGATGATCTCTGGCCGGTTCCGACCTACCGGGACATGCTCTTCGCCAGGTAGACGGCCCCCCTGCGGTCCGCTCGTGGCGCCCCGGGCCCGGGCTCCCCTTGGGGAGCCCGGGCTTCGCGCGTAGGAGCGCGGCGCGTGGCGGGCTCCCGGTCCGGATCGACGCAGCCTATCTTCGGCTCGATCACCGACTCCCGACGCTGAGGGCATGAGCTCGACCTCCTTCGGAGCCCCGCCGCCGCATCTCGTAGAGTCCTTGGCCGCCGTGGCCAAGAGCCATCGCATCGCCAGGAAGCTCGTCGTCGCCCAGAACGCAGCCGCGGGGCGCGAGCTTCTGCGGAGGCTGTCGCTCTCGCACGGGGGCTGGATCGGATTCGAGGTGACGACGCCGCGGCCGCTGGCGCTCCGCCTCGCGCGGCCGGCCATGGAGCGCTCCGGTCTCTCCCTGACCGACGCCTTCGAGGAGCAGGCGCTGCTCGATCGCGCGCTCGACTCCGCATTGGCTCCGGACGACGGGGTGCTGGGCGCGCTGTGCGACGGGGTCGGATTCCGCCAACGGGTGCACGAGGCCGTCGCGGCGATGCGGCTGGGCGGCCTCGGTCCGGCGGAGCTCGAGCGGGCCCGTCTCGCGGACGGCGCCAAGCGGCGCTTTCTCCTCCGGGTCCTGCGGCGGTACGAGCGCCTGCTCGGTGAGAGCGGACGCGCCGACACCGCCGTGATCTTCCGTCTCGCGC
>JBFFWJ010000021.1:0-15250 GCA_041570315.1 Longimicrobiales bacterium
GCCGAGCCCGACGCGCTCTACGTCGGCGAGGGACGCAACTCGTCGATCGTCGTGACCGAGCTCTCCAACGGCGTGCGCAACCTCCACATCGGGGGCAAGGTGGTCGCGTCGACCGAGCCCCAGGACATGCGCCTGCAGGGGATGCTGGGGCACCTCACGGCGCTGCTGCACGACGATCCGAAGTCGGTGCTGATCGTCGGCTTCGGCGCGGGCGTCACCGCCGGCACGTTCGTCACGCATCCGGGCATCGAGCGCATCGTGATCGCCGAGATCGAGCCGCTGGTGATCGAGGAGACCTCCGAGTACTTCACCGACGTCAACAACGCGATCCTCTCCGATCCGCGCGTGGAGGTGGTGTACGACGACGCGCGACACTTCCTGCTCACGACCGACGAGACCTTCGACCTCGTCACGTCGGACCCCATCCATCCGTGGATGAAGGGGGCCGCGGCGCTGTACAGCGCGGAGTACTTCGAGCTGGTGCGCGAGCACCTCGACGAGGGGGGCGTGATCACGCAGTGGGTTCCCCTGTACGAGAGCAGCACGGAGGCGGTGAAGAGCGAGATGGCCACCTTCTTCCGGGCCTTCCCGGGAGGGACCGTGTGGGGCAACACGTACGAGGGGGGGGCTATGACGTCGTGCTGGCCGCCCGCCGGGGGGGCGTGAGGATCGACGTCGACGCCTTCGTCGACCGCCTCGGCTCCCCGGACCATGCCCCGGTGGCGACGGATCTCGTCGAGGTCGGCTTCCGGAGGACGCTCGACCTGCTGGCGACCTACGCGGGCAGCGCGGACGATCTGGAGCCGTGGCTCTCGGATGCCGAGGTGAACCGGGACCGCAGCCTGCGTCTGATGTACCTCGCCGGTCTCGGCCTGAACCGTTACGCGGCCGAAGACATCTACGAGGAGATCCTGGAGTGGCGCACGTCTCCCGAGGGGCTCCTGACCGGATCGCCGGAGCGGATCGCCGCGGCGCGCGCGATCATGGGGCTTCGCTGACGGACAGGGGGCTCAGCTCCCGTACCCGTAGGCCGCGCAGTTCTCCTCCTGGAAGGCGCCGTGGCCCACCATCGTGTGCATCATCCCGCTGCGCGACATCCCCCGGAAGGCCACCGGCCCCGACCACGACTCGGCGGTCGGGTCGTCGTCCGGCTCCCAGGTCACGACCACGAGGAACTGGTTCCAATCGACCGTGCCGCCCGCACGGAGGCTCCCGTCGAGCGTGCCGAGGCGCCGGATGCGATCGATCTCCGGCGTCGTCACCCAGGCGACGAGGTGGCCGCGCGACGGGGCCCGTACCCGCTCGAGCCGGACGTCGACCTCGTAGCGGTACGACCCGTCGGGCGCGACCGCCACGGAGAACGGCGAGGCTCCCGAGACGAAGACGTCGGCCGTGCCACGCGCATAGCCCGAGCCCGGCAGGTTCTTCGTCGTGTAGAGCTCGATCGCGTAGTACTCGGGCCCCCCGACCGGCTCGCAGGCCGGCGGCGGCGTACCGAGAGGAAGGGGCGTGCGAGCCTCGCCCGCGCCCGGGAGCGCGAGGGAGGCCGCCAGCGTCAGCGTCGCCGCGAGGATGCTCATGCGCCCTGCGTACCCCGCAATCCCCTCAGCGATCGTCGCTGATCGGTCGGGTCACGACCGGGCGATCCCACTCCTGCGCCGAGGAGATGTCGGGCACGCCCCAGTCCTCGCCGTTCCACCCCTGGAACCCGTCCATGCGGAAGGTCCACAGGCCGGTCGACATGTCGCTGACGACGATCAGGCCGTCGGCGTTGCGGACGTCGACGCCGAAGGCGCCGTTGAAGACGTTCGTGCGGTCCGTGTTGGGGGGACCGATGTAGGTGTCGTAGTAGCCGACGGTCACCGGGTTGAGCGGGTCCATCAGGTTGAAGATCTGCAGCCCGTCCAGGTAGCCCGAGACGAAGACGAAGGGCCAGCGCACCTCGTGGTTGTGCACCAGGTTCTGCCAGTTCGCCGTGAACGCCGAGATGGGCCGGCGGATGTTCGTGGTCTCGCCGTCGAGCGCGGGCTTGAGGTCGAAGATGCGCAGCGGAGCGTACTGGTACTCGGTCTCCGCGATCACGTAACGCCCGTCGGCGCTCGGGGTGAAGGTGTGCCCGTACTGCACCCCCGAGATCCCCGTCAGCGAGATGCGGAGCTGCGGGTCCTGGAGGTTGGTCACGTCATAGATGTAGTAGCCGCCGGTCCCGCCGCCGTAGAAGCGGTCCTCGCCGGTATCCGGGTGGTAGCCCACGTAGAAGTCGTGGTATCCGCGTCCCCCACCCTGGCCGAGGGGCGACTCGGGGACCGGCACCAGGCCGACGCGCGCGTTCTCGAGATCGCCTTCGACGACCATGCCGAGGTCGTAGACGAGCGCGCCCGGCGCTCTCGCCGTCGTGAAGAGGTAGACCCGGTCGTTGGAGTGCTTGTAGATGAAGATGTTGTGGAACCCGCCGGGCATGTCCGGCTCCCGGATGCGCGCGACCTCGCGCACGCTCGAGGGGTCGGGCAGGCCGGTCACGTCGAGGATCACGGCTCCGAGGTCGGTGTCGGGCCCGCCCTGCCCGAACTGGAGCGACTGCACCAGGTAGTAGCGGTCGTTCCACTTGAAATGCTTGACGTCCATTCCGCCGGTGCGTTGGTGGAGATCCTGGTTCTCGATCCTCCACCGATAGAGGAGCTCGGGCTTCTCCGGGTCCTCGATCGAGATGATGTCGGTGCCCTTGGGGCCCTCGTCCCCGTAGACCATGCGAGCCACGTAGGCGTAGGGCCGGTCGAGCTCCTGCTCGACGTCCATGTCGGCGACGGAGAGCCTCGGACCGAGCGGCAGATGGCCGAGCACCTCGATGTTGTCGCTTCCCCGCTTCAGCGCCGTCCAGGGCGTGTCCTGGGCGGCGAGCGGCACGGCGAGCGGCGCGAGCGATGTGACCAGCGCGGCGGCGAGGATGCGTGGGACAGTCTTCATCGGGACCTCTGGGATTCCTTGGGCGCACGTCTCGAGCGCCGAAGCGTCGGCGCGGCGCCAAAGTGTAGCGAGGGGCCGGACTCGGGCAACCACCGCCGGCGCCGGGGCGCGCGAGGGCGGCGGCGACCCCGACGGAGTTAACGTTCGACATGTCGGAGCGTCTGTACGGTCGAGTCCGCCGGCCGGGCGGGCTTCACCACGACGACAACGACCGGACGAGGGATAGGCCCCATGAAACCTTCGAGCCTGCGCGGGCGCGCCGCCGTGGCCGGATTCGCCGCCGTGGCTCTGCTCGGTGGCTGCACGACCGAGCCCGACGCCATCGACGAGCAGCTCCTGATCGACATGGCGCTCGTCGCCGCCGACGCGACGCTCGAGGACGTGGCCCTGTGGTCGCAGCCCTTCGGCTTCGGCCAGCCCGCGGCCGCGCCGGCGCCCGCGCGGCCCGGCGGATCGGGTGGCTTCACGTTCTCCGGCAGCCGCTCGGTGACCTTCTACGACGAGGGCGGGGTCGAGCAGGAGGGCTACGATCCGCTGACCACCGCCTCGATCCACATCGTGCACGAAGTCCTGGGCGAGGCCTCCCGGGACGGCTGGAGCGCGACCGTGTACCGGGAGCGTGACAAGACCGTCTCCGGGCTGCTCGGCGAGGAGACGACCCGGACCTGGAACGGCACGGGCGGCGAGGTGATCACCCGCAGCCGGCACCTCGACGACGGCACGCAGCGCTCGTACGAGGCGAGCGGCACGGTCGAGTACGAGGAGGTGGTCGTGCCGATCCCCGGCTCGGACCCGCGGTGGCCGCTGTCGGGGACGATCCGCCGGACCATGACGGTCACGCGCTCGGGGCCGGACGGAGAGACGACGCGCACCGTCGAGATCGTGATCACCTTCGACGGAACCTCGATCGCCTCACTCGTGGTGAACGGCGAGCTGCGCGAGATCGACCTCGCGGCCCGCGACGGCGCCAGCCCGCTCCGTCACCGCCGCTAGGGAAGCTCCGCTCGAGCCTGGCGCGCCTCGTTGCGCGCGCCATGGCCCTGGATTCGAGGCGACTGCCCGAAGGCATGGCGAAAGGGGGTGGCCGCGCTCCGCGACCACCCCCTCCGCCGGCGCGGCGCGCCCGGGCGCCGAGGTCAGCGCACGATCTCTCGGATGACCCCGTCGTGCTTGTTCAGGAGGAAGACGCGCCCACCCGACCCGGTCCCCCAGCGCAGGTCCACGCGGCTGGCCTGCTCCCGGCGCTGCTCGGCGTTCTTGGCCTGAACGACCGCGAGGAGCGTCCGAGGGGCACCGCTGCCGTCTCGGAAGAGGACCCGGCGGATCGCATCCTGGCCGCCCTGCGGTAGCTCGTCGGCCGACACGTAAAAGAGCTCGCCGCTCGGGAAGTCGCAGAAGAGCAGGAGGTCGCGGAGCTGGGGGATCCGGTCGTCGCGGTAGACGACCACGCCCCCGGCCGCCGATTGGCTCTGCAGGAGCGGGTCGATCTGCCCCCACTCCGCGACGGGGTAGGTGATGCCCCGCTCGCCCCGCGCACCGCTCAGCTCCACGGCCTGGCGGCTGACGAAGCGGAAGCTGCCCTCCCAGGTGTTCCAGCCCAGGTCGGCGCCCCTCGTCACGGGGCTGACCTCTTCGACGATGTTCTGGCCGATGTCGGACACGAACATGTTGCCGTTCGCCGGGTCCCACGCGATGCCCTGGGGATTGCGTAGCCCCGACGCCCAGATCTCGCCGAGCGTCCGGTCGTCGCCGTCACCGGCGTAGGGGTTGTCCGCGGGGATGCCGTAGCGGCCGTTCGCGCTGTTCGATCCCAGCGGGTGGATCCTCAGGATCTTGCCGAAGATCGACCCGAGATCCTGCGCCATGTCCATCGGGTCGCCGCCGCTGCCACCGTCGGCGTTGCCGACGTAGAGCATCCCGAAGTCGGGGTCACCTGGGGAGGCGAGGGGGTTGAAGGCGATCTGCCCGCCGTTGTGGTTGCCGTAGGGCTGCTGCACGCGGATCAGCTCGCGGGGCGCTGCCCCGTCGTAGGCCGTCGCGGACGGGTCGCGCGCCGTCCACTCGAGGAGGACGCCGTCGTGGTTGTCCCGCCCGGGGTCGGCCGGTGTGAAGTCCGGTCGGGGGTCCCGGTCGGGGGTGTCGCCCCACGTGTAGATCTTTCCGTAGCCCGGCGTTCCCGGCTCGTTGAACTGGGGATGGACGGCGAAGCTCTGCACGCCTCGCTCTCGTCCGCCCGCCTCGACCGGCTGATTCCAGCGCTCCGCGCTCACGTCCAGGTAGAGCGTCACCCGTCCTGCGTCGGTCACGGTGTAGAGCGGTCCGCGCATGTCGTTGACGAAGAACCGGCTCCCGCCGGGCTCCTCGACCATGATCATGGGACGCGCGGGATCGCCGTCGACGTCGGGGAGCGTCGCGACCTCGCGCAGGCCCACCACGATCACGCCTTCCGTGGCCTCGATCGGCCGCGGGAAGGGGTCGTTGGTCTGCTGGGCCGCGACCGGGGTGGCCGCGACCGGGGTGGCCCCCATCAGGGCGGCGAGGGCGAGTCTCTTCGAGATCACGATTCCTACCTCCGTTCACGCCACCATTCGTCACGCAGCACCCGCACGCTCGACTCGAGCTCCCGGCCGTCGACGGACAGCACGACCCGGTACTCGCCGGGGGGAGCCGAGGAGAAGGCGAAGCGGATCCGGTCCTCCGGGGACCGGCCACCGCCGCCCCGTCCGCCGCCACCGCGACCCCCACCCTCCTGGGCCTCGGCTCGCAGCCGCTCCTGCTCGGCCGCGCTGCGCTCCACGCGGCGCTCGAGGTCCCACTGGACGCGGTGCAGCCCCGCCTCGCCCGGGGCCTCGATCTCGGCCACCGCGAGCGCCCCCTGATAGATCGTGACCGTCACCTCCCCGTCGGCCGCCTCGCCGAGGTAGTAGTAGAGCGCGGCCCCGGCCTCCTCGCTCTCGCCCTCGAAGTTGGAGGAGGCGTAGTTCGTGCGGTCGGCCGCGATCCAGGGGATCTCGGGCTCCGGCTCGAAGAGGTGGGCGTCGCTCGCGAGCACCGCGGGCGTCAGCTCCGAGAACGGCGCGAGGTCGAGGACGTAGATGCCCCGGCCGTGCGTCGCGACGACGAGGTCGTCCTCGCGCTGCTGGATCTTCATGTCGTGGACCGGCGAGGTCGGCATGTCGAGCTTCAGGCTCGTCCAGCCGGACCCGCCATCGTTCGAGACCCAGACCTGGAACTCGGTGCCGAGGAAGAGGAGGTCCGGGTTCCGGTGGTGCTCGCGGATCACGTTGATCGGGCCGCTCGGGAGGTTCGACGCGATCGAGCTCCAGGTCTGCCCGAAGTCGGTCGTCTTGTAGACGAAGGGCCGGAAGTCGTCCCTCCTGTACCCGGTGTAGGTGACGTACGCGGTGCCCAGGTCGTGGTGCGACGCGACGATCCGGCTGACCCAGTACTCCGGGTTGTCCGGGATGTTGTCGTTGAGCAGCGTCCACGTCTCGCCCCCGTCCTGCGTGAGCTGGACGTTGCCGTCGTCGGTCCCGGCCCAGATGAGGCCCGGCTTGAGCGGCGACTCGTCGATCGTCGTGATCGTCGCGTACTGGATGTTGCCGTCCCCGCCCTTGCCGGTGGTGAGCGTGGCCGGGTCGTTCTTCGACAGGTCCGGCGAGATGACCTCCCAGCTCTCGCCGCGGAAGTCGGAGCGCATCAGCCGGTTGCCGGCGTGGTAGATCACGTCGCAGTCGTGCGGGGAGACGAGGATCGGCGCGTTCCAGTTGTAGCGCATGTCCTCGTCCTCGTAGCGGATCTGCTCGACCTCACCGGTCCACAGGTCGGTGCGGCGGAGGGGTCCGAACTGCGACTCGTTGTACAGGTAGCGGTTCTCGCACCAGTCGAACTCGTTGTACATCCCGTCCCCGCCGCCGACCCGCTCCCACATCTCGAAGTAGACGGGCCCGCCGGCCGGGTTCGTGTGGTAGCTCATGTGCGAGCCGTTGTCCTGCAGCCCGCCGGCGACCCGGTAGGGGTAGGAGTTGTCCACGCCGACGGCGTAGAACTGGGCCAGCGATTGGAAGTCCGGGTGGTACCAGTTCTCGCCGCCGTCCCACGTGATCCCCATCCCGTGGTCGTAGCCGAGGATCATGTGCCGGGAGTCGTCGGGGTCGATCCAGAGGGCGTGGTCGTCCCCACCGAAGCCGAGCGGGCGGCGCTCCCACGTCTCGCCGCCGTTCGTCGTGCCCCAGGAGGAAGCGGACAGCACGTGCACGGTCTGCGGGTCGTTGGGATCGATGATGATCTGGCCGTAGTAGTAGGCCGGTGCGCCCCCGATCGACTCGCCGTCCGGGCTCACCTTTCCCCAGGTCAGCCCGGCGTCGTCCGAGCGGTACACCTCGCCCCCGATCATCCCGCGGCTCGAGCCGTGCTCGAGCAGCTCCCGGCGACGCTCCTCGTCCGACATCCCCTCCTTGTTCGCGTTCTCGATCGTCGCGTACAGGATGCTCGGGTCGCGCTCGTAGACGTCGACCCCGATGCGTCCGAGCATCCCCTCGGGCAGGCCCTGGCCGATCTGGATCCAGCTCTCGCCCCCGTTCGTGGTCTTGTAGAGCCGGCTGCCCGGGCCACCCAGATCGAAGGTGAAGGGCAGGCGCACCTTGTCGTACGAGGCCGCGTAGAGGGTGTTGGGATCCGTCGGGTCCATGACGACGTCGACGACGCCGATGGTCCGGCCCTCGACCTGGGGGGCGAGAACCTGCGTCCAGCTCCGTCCGCCGTCCGTGGTCTTGTACAGACCGCGCTCGGGATTCTCGGAGTAGAGGTGTCCGAGCGCGGCGACGTACACGACGTCGGGGTCCGTCGGGTGGACCACGACCCGGCCGACGTGGTGCGACTCGGGCAGCCCCACGTTCGTCCAGCTCTCTCCCGCGTCGGTCGACTTGTAGATCCCGTCGCCCCAGTAGCTGCTCCGGGAGTTGTTCGCCTCTCCCGAGCCGAGGTAGAGGATGCTCGGGTCGGACGGGGCGACCGCGATCGCGCCGATCGAGAAGACGTCCTCGTCGTCGAAGAGCACGTCGAAGGTGACCCCGTTGTTCGTGGTCTTCCACAGGTGGCCCGAGGCGGTCGCGATGTAGAAGGTGTAGGGCTCCTGGACCGGCACGGCGATGTCGACGAAGCGGCCGCTCTGCCGCGTCGGCCCCAACTCCCGGTACTCGAGGTTGGAGAACAGGCTCTCGCTCAGGGCCTGGGCCGAGGCCTCGCGGCCCGCCGTGGCCACGAGCACGGGCACGAAGACGGCCAGGAGAAGGCTGGGCGAGCAGGGGCGACGGAGGTGCTTCATGTCGGTGACTCCGGAGGAGTGGGGTCGGAGCGCCCGATGCCGCGCCCCCGTGTCAGGGAGACTCCCGGGGCGCCAAGAGCGCTGACGCCCGGTCAGGCTAGACGCGAGGCACGGAGGGGGCAAGCGCGGAATCCACGCGCCCGCCGAGACCCGTGGCTCACCGAGGGCCCCGTGAGCTTCGCGGGGTCCCGAGAAGGCGGACTACAGGAAACGGACCTCCCCGGTCGCGACGTCGTACATGGCCCCGGCGAGGGCGATCTCCCCCTCTGCTTCCATCTCGGCGAGCACGGGGCTCCGCGACCGGATCGACGCGAGAACGAGGCCCACGTTGGCCTCGGCGACGCGATCGGCGAATCCGGGGTCGGCCTCGTCGACCTCCGCCCGCACCGCGTCGATCGCGGGCCCGATCTTGTCGACGAGGGCGGTCACGTGGCCGAGGCGCGTGTTTCCGATGGCGCCCATCACGGCGCCGCACGAGGTGTGGCCGAGGACGACGATGGCCTTGGACCCGGCGAGCTTGCACGCGAACTCCATGCTGCCGAGCACGTCGGCGTTGACGACGTTGCCGGCGACCCGGGCGGTGAAGACGTCGCCGATGCCCTGGTCGAACACGGTCTCGACCGGGACGCGGGAGTCGATGCAGCCGAGCACGAGAGCGAAGGGATACTGGCCGGCCGAAGTGGCCTTGACCTGCTCGTTCCAGCGGCGCTCGAGCCGAGAGCCCGTCACGAAGCGCCGGTTGCCGTCCTCGAGGCGCGCGATGGCCTGGGCGGGCGTGATGGCGGCCTGCGACTCGGGGGTCTGCGTGAAGACGGTCAGCGTCGTCATCTCCTCGAGAGGTCGGCGCGGGCGTCGGACGAGGACGACGTCGCCCCACTCGTCGATCGAACCGGATCCCTCGCCACACGAAGCCGGTTTCTCGCTTCGGGGTCCGGGCAGCCAGAATACTAACACACGAGATCGATCCGGATCGGATGACCGGCTCGACCGAGGGGGCGCGACCCGGTCCGCGGATCGCGCCCCCCGATGCTCAGTCGTTGGCCCCGTCGCTCACGGCGGCCGCCGCGGCGCCGTCGGCGTCGAGGTCGTTCCAGTTCAGGATCGCGTTGAAGCCGAGGAAGAAGGTCCCCTGCGTCTGCCACCGCCAGAACGGCCGGATGGCGAAGCTGACGACGTGCCCGTCGCCGATCTTCGAGTCCACCACCTGAGGCGTACCGGCGAGCGACTCCCCGCCGGCCAGCGTGCCCGAGAGGAGGATGTGCTCGGCCTCGTCCGGGAAGCGCACCACGACGCGCGGCGCGTCCGCGGGCCCGCTCCCACCTCCGCGTCCGAATCCGCCGAAGCCTCCCCGGCCGCCGCCCGCCGAGGCGCGGCCCGCCGCGGCGTCCGGATCGTCATAGTCCGAGAGGCGCGGCCGGGTCGCCATCGGTGTCGTGTTCTGCCACGGCCCGCCGCCGCGTCCGAACCCGGAGCCGCCGCCGCCACCCTCCGAGAGCACCAGGTCGTTCTTGAAGTAGACCGGGAGCTGCTCGCCGCTGAAGCCGTAGGCGATGGGACTCGTCGGGTCGGCGATGATGCCGCGGTGCACCGACCCGGGAGCCACGAGCCCGTCGGGGTCGGAGACGCTCAGGCCGGGTGTCAGGCCGAACTCGGGCATGATCGTCGCGGTCGAGCCCTCCACGAGCAGGAGACCGCCCTCGCGCACGAAGTCGGCGAGCTCGCTGAGCCCGCCGAGCCCCATCCCGCCGCGGATGTCGTCGGTCTCGTCGATGCCGCCGAGGTTGGGTGTCTCCGACGTGCGGCGATACGGCAAGGGCAGCTCCCCCGTCATGGCCACGCCCTCGATGTGAGCCTGCGCATCCCCGCCGACGTGCGGGTAGATGATGACGTCGAAGCGCGCCCGCAGCCCCCCTTCCGCGACGAGCTTGTCGGCGAAGTACTCGTAGGGCACCCCGTAGTGGTCGAGCGCTCCGCGCACCCAGCCCTCGTCCTGCGTCCGCCTCCACGAGTGGAGATAGCCGATGCGCGGCACGTCGAGCTCGTGCGTGGGCACGTCCGGCATCTCGTCCGTTCCGTGGCCGGAGAGCCCCAGCTCGGCGAGGCTCGTCTCGAGGCGTGCCCGGTCGGCGTCCGGGATGATGAACGCGCCCGCGCGGAATTCCCGGCCGTCCATCTCGAAGTCCGTCTCGGCGGCGTACATCCGCACGTCGGCGTTCGCGAAGCGGAACCTCATGAGGTTGTTGTCGGTCGTGTGGTCGACGACCACGATGGCGCCGCGCCCGGAGATCCCGCCCGCCGCGCGCACGGAGTCGGAGAGCAGCGTCATGCGTCGGTCGAGCACGCCGGGATCCTCGATCTCCTCCAGCTCCACGTTTCGCATGAGCTGGAAGGTCCAGCCCGTGTCGTCGTAGGGGCGAGGGTTCTCGAGCGAGAACTGCTGGAGCGACAGGTACATGTCGGCGAGGGTGCGGAAGGGCTGGTCCGCCCGGATCACGTAGTCGCCCGCGTCGACTTCGACGCCACCCGCCTCGAACGACTCGTCGGCGCGGTGGATCTCCAGGCCCTGACGCATCAGCTCGTTGACCGCGTCGGCGGCGTCGGCCCGCCTCCGCTGATCGGCGGGGACGACCCAGGCGTTCACCGGCCCCTCGATGCCGCGATCGACCGAACGCTTGTTCTTGACCCAGTAGTTGTCGAGGAGCAGCGAAGCGTTGTCCGCGGCGTACTTCAGGCTGAAGAGGACCCCGGACTGCTGGATGTTGGTGTTGTTCCTCGGCCCCCACTCGATCTCGGCGAGCGGCGGGTTGGGCCGGAACCACTCGCGGCTCGTGCCGGTGCCGCCGACTCGCAGCGTGCGGTTGTCGGGCCCGTAGCTCGCGACCTCGTAGAAGCGCCCGACCGCGTTGTGGCCGTGGGCGATCGTGAACATGTAGTTCGGCGTCCAGCCGTCGTAGAAGCTGTACGTCCACACGCCGGGCACCCCTCGCTTCGTCATCTGCAGCACGTCGTTCTCGGCGAACATCCACCACTCGGTGATCGTGATGGCGTCGAAGGCCTCGTTGTACGGGCCCGTGCCGGTCGAGGTGTACAGGTAGTTCTGCGCCTCGTGGAGGTCGTGCATGACCGTGGCGTTCCACTCGAGCTGGACGGCGTTGACGTTCTTCGTCAGCGCGAGCATCTGGCCCATCGCGTCGCGATTGTTGTCGTGCGCGACGTACTTGCCCCAGTACATGAGCGGGAGGCGAGCCTCACCCTCGGGGCGCCCCTCGTTGAAGTAGTACGTGTCGACCTGCTTCTCGCGACCGTCGACCTCGATCACCGGCGTGATGAACGTGATGACGTTGTCGCGGATCGACCGGACGAACCCGGTCTCCTGGACGACGAGCCGGTACGCGAGCTCCTGCAGCATCTCGGGCCCGCCGTTCTCGGTCGAGTGCATGCCCGAGGTGAGCCAGTAGATCGGCTTGGCGACCCCGTCGATGAGCTCACGGGCCCGCTCCTCGGACGTGACCCGCGGGTCGGTCAGCTCGGCGAGGTAGCCCTTGTAGCCGTCGAGGCCGGCGATCGTCGCCTCGTCCGCGATCGCCATGAGGATCATCTCGCGGCCCTCCTCGGTCTCGCCGATCGACCACACCGTGGCCCTGGGCGAAGCGTCGGCGATCGCTCGCATGTAGCGGTGGATGTCCGCCGCGTACGTGAGCTCGCCGGGCGTGCCCACGATCCGCCCGTGGAAGTCGAGTGGCGTGGGGACGGCCTCGGAAGCAGGCAGGTGGTCGACGAGCTCGGTCGTGATGCGGTCGTCCTGGAGGTGCTCCGCGATCAGGCGCGTGTACTCCTCGTCGATCGGCTGGCCCTCGCGCGTGGCCTGACCCAGGGCGTTCGTCGGCGCCGCCAGCGCGACGGCGAGGATCGTCCAGGCAGTGCGGCGGAAGGTGGGGTGCATGGATCCTCTCTTCGGGTGGTTCCCGGGATGATGGCGCGGACCGGCGGGGCCGGCCCGGATCGAATCGGCTCTCCGTAGCAGGGACCCCTCAAGATCGGGGTATGCTGGCGCGCGGGCCACTCGTCTCCGGGGGGCGCCGGGCGCTACGTTCCTCGCCCCGCCTCCACGCTCCCGAGCACGCCATGGCACACAGCGTCCGTCGTCACCTGAGGCTCGAGGTCGAAGCCTACGATGAGTCCATCCGACGCTTCATCCCCGGATACGAGACGATGCTCGAGCGCGCCGCCGACGCGGTCGCGGCCGTCGTCCCCGATCTGGTCGTCGATCTGGGCGCCGGCACGGGCGGGCTGTCGGCCGCCCTGCTCGGGCGGGACGCCGTGGGGAGCGTGCGCCTCGTCGACGTCGATCCCGAGATGCTGGAGCAGGCGAGGACGCGGCTGAGCCGCTTCGGGACGCGCGCGAGCTTCGCGCGCGGGACCTTCTCCGATCCGCTGCCGCCCTGCGACGCCGTGGCCGCGTCGCTCGCGCTCCATCACCTTCCCACGCTGGAGGACAAGCGCGCCGTCTTCGAGCGGGTGTTCGCCGCACTGCGTCCGGGCGGCGTCCTGGTCAACGCGGATGCGCACATGCCGGAGGACACCGGGGCCCGGGAGCCGCTCTACCGGCTCTGGGTCGATCACATGGGGCGCCACGGGATCCCGGAGGCGCGCGCGTGGGAGCACTTCCGGGAGTGGGCGGAGGAGGACACCTACCTCCCGCTCGAGGACGAGCTGGGCGCGCTGGCCCAGGTCGGTTTCGACGCGCGCTGCGTGTGGCGGCTCGGGCCGATCGCGGTGGTCGTGGCGACACGGCCGCTCGGGTAGCGACGGCCGGCGCGGTCCGTCAGCGCTGGGGTCCCTCGAGCAGGCCCTCCAGGGGCTCCTCGCGCGCTCCGTTCTCGTCGCACACCGCGAACATCGACTCGCCGGCGCCGTACAGCGCGACGCCGGCGTAGTCACCGGCCTTGTTCAGGATGAAGAAGCGGACGTCGAAGTTCGGCAGGCCGCGCTCGTTGAGGAGGCGCGCCTCGACCGTGTTGTCCCGGATGCGCGAGAGCGCCGCCATGCCCGCGTCCTTCGGCGACATGCCCTGGCGCATGAGCTCGACGATGAGGAAGGAAGCGCAGTTGAAGAGGTTCGCCTCGCCCCTGCCCGTCGAGCCCGCCGCGCCGACCTCGTTCGCGACGTACTGGCCCGCCCCGAGGATCGGCGAGTCGCCGGCCCGGCCGGGGATCTTCCAGGAGAGCCCGCTCGTCGTGGTCACGCCGCAGATGTCGCCGTCGGATGACACGGCCTCCAGGCTCGTGGTGCCCCAGAAGGAGTCGGCGTCGATGAGCCCGTCGTCGACCATGCTCAGGCCGGCCGCGAGCGAAGCATCATGGAAGCGCCGCACGCGCGCCTCGTGCTCCGGATCACGCCGGAGCGCGAAGCCGGGCCCACCGCCCGGGCTGCCGCCCCCGCGCCCCCGGCCGCGGCGTCCCGGTCCCGTATCGGGATCGGTGTCCTCACCCGCGCGGCTCGTGCCCCCGAGCCGCTCCTGCGGGTCGAGCCAGTGGCCCGGATCGATGCGGCGCTTCCACTCGAGCCAGAGCGCTCGGGACTGCTCGGTGTTCAGGTCGTCCTCGATCTCGAAGCCCAGGGAGCGCGCGAACTCCGTCGCACCGCGGCCGACGATCAGGTGGTGGTCCGTGAGCTCGGCCACCGCCTTGGCGACGAGGGACGGCGTGCGCACGCCCTCGATCCCCGCGACGCCCCCGGCCCACTTGCGCGGCCCGTGCATCAGGCACGCGTCGAGCTGGACGACGCCGTCGGCGTTGGGCAGGCCGCCGTAGCCGATGCCGCGCTCCTCCGGATCGAGCTCGGGGATGTTCACGCCCGCGACGATCGCGTCGAGCACGTCCTCGCCCTCGGTGATCCCGCGGAACGCGCGCTCGATCGCGCTCTCGGGCCCTCCGTTGCGGTAGCGGATGCTGCTCACGTCGGACACGCACAGCGGACGGGCGCGGCGCAGGTGCACGGCCGGGGCGCCCGGCCGGGCCCGGGCCTCGGACGGGGTGGACGTGGTGGCGGCGAGGCCGGCCGGGGTGGCGGCGACCGCGGCGCCGGCGGCGGCGGTCTTCACGAAGTCGCGTCGGTCCATGGTGCGTCGTGGGGCGGGGGGATGGGGGGGCGCCGACAGCATAGCACGGCCGGGCGTCCACGGCGAAGGAAGGCCGGGGCGCCCGAGCCGGCGTCCCCGCACGGCTACCTCAGCGGCGGGGCCGTCGGCGGCGGGCGGCGGTGTCGGGTCGCCTGCTCGTAGGCGTAGGCGATCCGGATCAGGACCGGCTCCGACCAGGCGTCTCCGTAGATCTGCAGGCCCGCCGGGAGCGTGTCGTCCCACACGAAGCCCATGGGCACCGTGACCGCGGGAAAGCCCGTGGGCGGCGACAGGATCGGGCTGTTGTTGCCGTGCGGCGACGTGAGATCGCCCACGAGTCGGGGCGGGTTGTTCCACGTCGGGTAGACGAGCGCGTCGACGCCGTGCTCGGCCATCGCGGCTCGCACGCCGGCCCGGAGCCCGGCCTCGGCCTCCCGCCCGCGTATGCACTGCGCGTCGGTCTCCGGCGTGCCCTCGAAGCGCAGGAAGCGCCGCAAGGTGGGCATCACCGTGACGTGCACGTCGCCGCTCTGCTCGATCTCGGCGAGCGTGCGGTGGCGCGGGTCGGGGAGGGTCGCCAGGTAGTTCTCGATGTCGTAGCGGAAGCGCTGACAGCCGGCGCCCCGGCGCAGGCTGTCCAGCCCGGCGATCATGAAGTCGCGGACCACGGTCGCGCCGAGCCGCTCCAGGTCGCCGAGCGCCTCGGCGAAGCGCACGAGGATCTCGGGATCGGCCGTCTCCGTGTACGCGATCTGCTTCGCCACGCCGATGCGGACGCCCTCGAGGCCGCTCTCCAGGAAGTCCAGATACGAACCCGGCCGCCGCGCGGCGGCCTCGGC
>JBFFWJ010000022.1:0-14651 GCA_041570315.1 Longimicrobiales bacterium
CGACGTCCGACCCGGGCGATTGAGGGCGTGCGGGCGGGCCAGGCGAGGGTCGGCGGGACGGGGTTGCCGGGCGCGGGGCCGGGCCGGCACTGTGCACGGGACAGGACCACAGCCCACCCTTCGCCCAGAGGTCAGAGCGTGGCGAGCGAAGCCGAGATCCGCGTCCACCTGCCGGGGGACGGTCTCCGCTTCGGCCAGATCGGGCCCGTCGAGGCTCGTGGCGCCGAGGCCGGGTCGGCGGTCGACGGGCGGCTCGGAGGCCTCGCCCGTCTCCGGCTCGGGAACGCCGGGCCCGGAGGCCCGCCCCGCACCTGATGGGCGAGTCCGCCGCCACCTCGGGTCTCACGATCGCCGTCTTCGGCGCGAGCGGCCGTACGGGACGCCAGGTCGCCACGACGGCGGTCGCCCGCGGCCTGTCGGTCCGGGCCCTGGCGCGCCGTCCCGGCTCCGTGCCCGGCGCATCGGGGATCGCCGTGATCGCGGGGGAGCTGACCGATACGCGGGCCGTGGACGAGACGCTCGCCGGCTGCAGCGCGGCCTGCCTGGTCTTCGGCCCGCGACCTCCGTACGGGGACGTGTTCTGCGCCGAGGCGACACGGACGATCCTCGAGGTCGCCAGCCGGCGTGGCGTGCACCGGATCGTGGGCCAGACCGGCGCGATGATCGGACCGTATCCGGGCAACCGCACCCTCCCCTTCGAGGCGATGGCCCGCGCATACCGGAGGCGGAGCCCCGCGCCCCACGCCGACCGCGTCGGTCAGGAGGAGGCCCTGCGCGAGAGCGACGCGCTGTGGACGATCCTCAAGCCTCCCCGGCTGACCGACGGGCCTCGCAGCGACCGGCTGCGCGTCGGCCCGGACGTCCGGGTCGGCCTTCTCTCCAAGGTGGCGCGGGCGGACGTGGCGGCGATCGTCCTCGGCGAGATGCTCGAGCCCCGCTTCGTCCGCGTCGCCGTGTTCATGCGGGGTTGACCATGGGGACCCGGCAGGCTTCGGAGCCGAAGCGCTACGTCGCGCTCCTCCGGGGGATCAACGTGGGCGGCCACCGCGTCAAGATGGACGACCTGCGACGCATGTTCTCCGAGCTGGGCCTGGAGGACGTCGTGACCTTCCTCGCCAGCGGGAACGTGATCTTCTCGGCGGCGAGCGAGGACGAGGCGGGCCTGACCGGGCGGATCGAGCTGCACCTCGCCGACCGACTCGGGTACGAGGTCCCGACCTTCCTCCGTGCGCCCGCGGAGCTGGGGCGGGTGGCCTCGTTCCGACCGCCCGGGCATGCGGAGGGCCGGTCCCTGTACGTGATCTTCCTGCGAGCGCCCGCGGACGACGAGCTGCGGACGCGCTTCGCGGAGGTCGACTCCGAGTCCGACCGGTTCACCGTCTCCGGCCGGGAGGTGTACTGGTCGATCGAGGGCAAGCTCAGCGAGTCTCCGCTCTTCGGAGCCGGGCTGGACCGGATTGCCGGCGACGCTCCGGCGACGACGCGCAACGTCACGTCGCTCCAGCGCCTCGTGGCGAAGCTCGAGGCTGAGGAACTGGGCCGATGAGCGACGCCTCCGGGGTCGTGCTCCGGCTGGATGCGGGGGAGGTCGCGTCCGTCGTCGACGTCCTGTGCGAGTCGTTCTTCGACTATCCGGTCATGCGCTGGGTGCTGGCTCCGGCGTCGGGTGGGTACGCCGACCTCCTCCGTGACCTCCTGCGGTACTTCGTCACGGCGCGCGTGATCCGCGACGAGGCGCTGCTGGGGATCGGACGACCGGGGCGTCTGGACGCGGCGGCGCTCGTGTCCCGTCCCGGAGGGCTCCCGAGCCCCCCCGAGCTTGCGGTCCTGCGGGAGGAGCTGTGGGGCAGGCTGGGGCGGGAGGCGCGCGTGCGCTACGAGGCCTTCGGAGCGGCGTGCGAGCCCTTGCAGGTGGACGCCCCGCACCTGCACCTGAACATGGTCGGCGTCCGGGCGGCGGCACGGGGCCGGGGCCTCGGCGGCAGGCTCCTGGAGTTCGTGCACGAGATGTCGAGCGACGACGCGACGTCGGTCGGCGTCACCCTGAACACGGAGGACGAGGCCAACGTGCCGCTGTACGAGCACTTCGGGTACCGCCTCGTCGGTGCGACGACCTTCGGGCCCGGGCTGCGCACGTGGGGGTTCTTTCGACCCGACCGCGACCAGACGTCTCCCTCGTGATCGTCCACCTCGTCGACGGGACCTACGAGCTCTTCCGGCACTTCTACGGCGGCCGCCGCTTCCGCCGGGAGGATCCGCCGCTGGGCGCGGTGGCCGGCGTGCTCTCGACCGTGCTGACGATGCTCGAGGAGGGTGCGACCCACGTCGGCGTGGCGACCGACCACGTGGTCGAGTCGTTTCGCAACGACCTCTGGGCGGGCTACAAGACCGGCGACGGCATCGAGCCCGTGCTGCGCGATCAGTTCCACCCGCTCGAGGATGCGCTCGCCGCGCTCGGAGTCCCGGTTTGGCCCATGGTCGAGCTCGAGGCCGACGACGGCCTGGCCTCGGCGGCGCGGGCCGCGGGGGAGGACGACCGGGTGCAGGCGGTCCGGATTTGGACGCCGGACAAGGACCTCGCCCAGTGCGTCCGCGGCACGCGCGTCGTGCAGGCGGACCGACGGAGCGGTCGAATCCGCGACGCCGACGGCGTGCGGGAGAAGTTCGGCGTCGCTCCCGAGCTGATTCCCGACTGGCTCGCGTTGGTGGGCGACGCGGCGGACGGCTTCCCCGGCATCCCCGGGATCGGCAAGGTCACCGCGACGCGTCTGCTGAATCGGCACGGACCGATCGAGGCGCTTCCCGACGACGTTCTCGGCAAGCGACGCGACCGAGCCCTCCTCTTCAAGGCCCTCGCGACGCTCCGCACGGATGCCGAGCTCTTCGGCGACGTCGACGAGCTGCGTTGGCGCGGGCCGACGTCCCGCCTCGTGGAGTGGGCCGAGCGCATCGGCGATGCGAGGCTGCTGAGGCGGGCGAGCGATGCGGCTTCGGCGCGCGAGGACGATGACGCGCCTGCGGGGGCGTGAGCGCCGCGGAAGGTCGGCCCTGGCGGTTCCGGTCGACGGGCTCCTCGGCGGCGCCTGCGCGACGAGAGGGGAAGCTTCTGGCGGGAGAGGGCCCGAGGCCTACCTTGAGCGCCCGTAGCCCGGACGCCATCCTCCTCGTCGACGGCCAGGTCGCGCTCGCCGGGCGCGTCCCGGCCTCGGGCCGGACGGCGCCTTCGAGGGGGGACGGCCTCCGCGGGATGCCGGTCGGTCCTTACATCCGGACGGAGGTGCTTGCAGCGGACGCTCGAGAGGATTCAGCGGGAGAGGGCGCGGTGCGCCCGACCCGGCGCGCCCTGCTCGTTCTCGCGTCGGGGGGGTGGGGCGGCACGGAGAAGGCCTTCGTGGAGCTGGCGAACGCGCTCGCCTCGTCCCTCGAGGTGGTCGTGGCCGTGCCCGAAGGCTGCCCGTACCGGGACCGCTTCTCCGAGTCGGTCGCCGGGATCCGGTCGCTCCGTCCCGGGAGCCGCAGGAATCCGCTCGTGCTCGGGCACCTTCGCCGACTCATTCGCGAGGTCCGGCCCGACGTCGTGCACACGCACGCGGCGAAGGCGACCGAGATGGTGTGGTGGGTCTCCCGCACGATGCCGGTCGTGCAGGTGGCGACGAAGCACAACACCCGTCCCCGGCGCATCTTCTCGCGGGTGCGTTGGGTGACCGCGGTGTCGCACCAGGCCGCGGCGACCGTCGACCACCGCCACGGCGTGGAGGTCGTCTACAACGCCGTCCCGGCGCCGGGGCCCGGGGATCGGCTCCCGCGTGAGACGTTCACGATCCTCGCGGTCGGGCGCCTCCATCGCCACAAGGGGTTCGATCTTCTCATCCGTGAAGCCGCCCGGCTCCCCTTCGGGCACCTGCTGCGCATCGCGGGCGAGGGACCGGAGCGGGCCAGGCTGGAGAAGCTGATCCGGCGGCTCGGATCCGAAGGCCGGGTGGAGCTGCTGGGGCACCGCGAGGACGTGGTCGACCTCATGGGGGACGCGCACGTGCTGGTGGTCTCCTCCCGGACCGAGGGGTTCAGCCTGGCGCTCGTCGAGGGGCTGCTCGCATGCGACCTGGTGCTGTCGACGCGCGTGGGGATCGCCCCGGAGATTCTGCCCGAGGAGCTCCTGATCGACGGCTTCGAGATCGGGGAGAAGCTGTGCGACGCCCACGCGCGGTACGACGAGCTGCGCGCCCTCGCCCGGGAGGCGCGCACACGCGCCGAGCCCTGGTTCCGGATGACGGAGATCGTGGGGCGGTACCGGACGCTCTACGAGAAGGCCCTGGCCTCGTGAGGATGCCCCCGAGCCGCCGCCGGTCCGGCAGGCGCTGCTCCGGGATGGCACCCGAGCGTCGAGGCCGAGGCCCTCCGGATGGACGCGTCGCTGGCGCTCGCGCGGAGGACGTCGGCGGACGGACCGACCGACGCGGCGGGCGGTTTCCACGACGCGGTGCGCGACTTCCACGACGAGCTCGCGTCGCCCGCGACGCCGAGCGAATGGCGTTCCACCGGGTGCTGTACGACGTCGTGTCGTGGGTGGCGGCGGGCTTCGCGCGACGCTCACGACTGGCTCGGGCGGCCCGGATCACGTTGATTGTGCCGGGACAGCCGGGAAAGGTCCGCTGAGAGCGAGGAGGTCGGCTTGGACACGATGAGGGCGAGGAGCCGGGGCCGGGCGCGCGTGGGAGCGGTCATCGGGGTCGTCGGCGCCCTGGCCGGGTGCGCGCCACCCGGCCCGGAGGCGGACCGGGGGGCGGTCGCGGACGCACGGATCGTGCTCGGCGCGCCCGACAGCCTGCTCTTCTGGCGCGCCCAGGCGCAGCTCGACGGCTATCGCAACATCGACCGCGTGTTCCCGACGCGCGTGATCGAGGCCGGAGACGATCCCCTGCCGCTTCCGGAGCGGGCCGTCGACTTCTCCGGGCTCACCTTCGAGGCGAACGGCGAGACGTACGACGTGGAGCGCTTCGTCGAGGACAACTCGATCGTGGGCCTGCTCGTGCTCAAGGACGGCGAGATCGCGCTGGAGCGCTACGAGAGGGGCAACACTCCCGAGACGAAGTGGGTGTCGTACTCGATCTCCAAGTCCGTCGTGTCGCTCCTGGTCGGCGCGGCCGTGCGGGACGGCTACATCGAGGACGTCGACGCGTCCGTGGCCGAGTACCTGCCCAGACTCGAGGGGACGGCCTACGAGGACGTCACGATCCGCCACGCCCTCCGCATGGCCTCCGGCGTGGAGTGGAGCGACGGCTACGACGACCCGGACGGGGACATCAACCGGTCGCTGAGGCTGGGCACGCTCCAGATCCTGGACGATCTCGGCGCCCGGGAGCGGGTGGCCGAGCCGGGCGCCCGCTGGAACTACAATTCGGGCGAGACACACCTGCTCGGCACGGTCCTGCGGGCCGCGATCGGCAACAACCTGTCCGAGTATCTGTCGAGCGAGATCTGGCGTCCCTTCGGGATGGAAGCCGACGCGAACTGGCTGCTCGTGGAGCCGGACGGCGGAGAGCACGGCGGCTGCTGCTTCAGCGCGACGCTGCGCGACTACGGGCGGCTGGGCCTCTTCGCGATGAGGGGCGGACGGCTGCCGAACGGGGAGGAGGTACTCGCCGACGGCTGGATGGAGGAGGCCACCTCGCCCTCCCCGGCCAACCCGGGGTACGGGTACCTGTGGTGGCTCCAGCCCGGCGGCGCATACGCCGGAATCGGCATCTTCGGCCAGATGATCTGGATCGACCCGGCGGAGAGGGTGGTCGTCGTGACGCACAGCGCCTGGCCCGAAGCGGTTCCGTACTTCGGCCGCGGGTACGCCTTCGCGTCCGCGGTGCGAGACGCGCTGTCGGGCTGAGCGCGGGGCGTCCGCCGACGCCATGGGCGCCCCGTCGGGCGGTGGGCGCTCCGCTCGGAGGGTCCCGTCGCCGGCCGGATCGTCACACGGCCCGCACTGACACGGGGAGCGCGAACGGGGTATAATTCGGGCCCCTTCGTCCACGCCGGCTCGCCAAGCCGGTGACCGAGGCCGGGAAGAAAGGAGTCGACCCCATCGCACGTCCGCTCTCCACTGCGCGTGCCGCCGCGGTCCCGCTGACGTTCGCGGCGGCGCTCGTCGCGCTCGCGTTCCTGCCGCCGGTCGGCGGTGAGTCCGATCTGGTCCGCGCCTTCCTGGGCGCCGCGGCCGTGCTCGCCGTCGGTGTGGTCGCGCTCTACGTCTCGGCGCGCCGTGCGGGGCGCTCGCTGGAGATCGAGCTGACGGTCAAGACGCCGCACTGGGTGCAGATGTGCGCGCAGGGCACCCTCCTGCTCTTCTGGGGATGGCACGTGAGGGCGGTGTACGCCTACCTCCCCCTCATTCTCGCGCAGCTCCTCTTCGCCTACGCGCTCGACGGGCTGCTGCAGTGGTCGCGCCGGGACCGGTACCACATCGGCTTCGGCCCCGTCCCGATCATCCTCAGCATCAACTTCTTCCTCTGGTTCAGGCCCGAGTACTACTACTGGCAGTTCGTGATCGTGGCGCTCGGCTACGTGGCGAAGGAGTTCGTGCACTGGCAGCGGGACGGCCGCTCCCGTCACGTCTTCAACCCCTCGTCGTTCCCGCTCAGCGTCTTCTCCCTCGTCCTCATACTCACCGGCACGACGGATGCGACGCTGGGGCTCGAGATCGCGCAGACGCTCTTCAACCCGCCCGGCATCTACATCGCGATCTTCCTGGTCGCGCTGCCCGCGCAGATGCTGTTCGGGGTGACGACCATGACGATCGCCTCGGTCGTCACGGCGTACGCATGGAGCTTCCTCTACTTCCAGGTCACCGGCACCTACTACTTCAGGGACGCCTTCATCCCCATCGCCGTGTTCCTGGGGATGCACCTCCTCTTCACGGACCCGGCGACGTCGCCGCGCACCGAGGGTGGGCGCGTGATCTTCGGCGTGCTGTACGCGGGGCTCACGATCGCGCTGGCCGGCCTGCTGGAGGCCGTCGGGGCCCCGACCTTCTACGACAAGCTCCTTCCCATCCCCATCCTCAACCTCATGGTGCGGCGCATCGACCGGACCGCCGAGGCGATCGCCGCCGCGAGCCGTGGCCTGCCGTCCGTGGGCCTCTCGCTGGCGCCCCCGAGATACCGGCTCGCCGTCGTCGCGCTCTGGGCCCTCACCTTCGCCGGGATGGGCACGGCGGGAGGACTCGGCGACGAGCACCCGGGCCAGTACCTCCCCTTCTGGGCCGACACGTGCGCCGCGACCGACGACCCGCGCGCGTGCGCCTACGTGACGGTGATGCAGGAGAACTATTGCGACCGAGGCTCGGGCTGGGCGTGCAACGAGCTGGGCATCCACCTGGCCGAGCGGGCCTCCGACGCGGGGGCCGCCCGCGCCGAGTTCGAGCGGGCGTGCGCGCTCGGCTTCCGTCCCGGCTGCGACAACGTCCTCCGGTCGGCGACCTTGCAGGCCACCTTCGCGACGGCCCCTCCGCCGCTGGCCGAGCTGCCCATCGTCCTCAGGGGGAGCAAGGGCGCCGTCACGGAGCGCGATCCCGAGACGCTCTACGCTCTGGGGTGTGAGCGGGGTTGGTCCGAGATGTGTCACGGCTCTCCCGGCAACGCTCCGAAGGGCGCGTCTCAGTAGGCCCAGGGGCCGCCGGACCCGTGGTCCGCGTCGCCGTGAGCCCGTAGCTTCGGTACCGGGTCGTCAGCGGGCAGCCCGCTCGGACGACGACGTCCACCGACTGGAGAGGACCCTCGATGCACGCGAGAACCCTGACTCTGGGCTGCGCCGCCCTGGCGGCCGTCGCCACCTTCGCCCTGCCCGCGTCGGCGCAGAGCACGAACCCGCGCTTCGGAGTGTGGCAGATGCAGTCCGACGCGCCGCCGCCCTCGAAGAACATCATGACCTACGCGCCGTGGGGCGACGGCGGGATGAGCATCACGGTCGCGGCGACCAACGCCCGCGGAGAGGAAACCGAGTGGGGCTACGACACGCTCTTCGACGGTGAGTTTCGGGCGGTGTGGGGACAGGACGGCGCCGACACGGCCGTCGAGATCATCGATGACCGCTCGACCCGCATCCTCAACAGCAGGAACGGGCGCGTCTATCAGGTGATCATCAACACCCTGTCCGAAGACGGGAACACGATCAACAACGAGTACGTCCGGCTCGACGAGGAGGGGAAGATCACCCGCGTCACGCACGCGGTGTACCGGAGGATCGGGTAGGCCGCGAATCCGTGGCCGAGCCCGGCAGGCCGGGATCGCGGGGGCCGAGCCCGGCGGGGGAGGGCCGTGAGGTGCGGCGGCTTCGGCTGAACGCCCCCGCCGCCGCGCTCGTGCTGACGTTCCTCGCGTGTCCCCTGGCGGGCCAGGAGGTGCGCGGGCGGGTGCTGGATTCCTCGACGGCGGCTCCCGTCGCGATGGCGGGTGTCTTTCTCCTCGACTCCGCGCGCGAGGTGCGGGCCAGCGCGCTCGCCGACTCGGTCGGCCGCTTCGCGCTGCGGGTGAGCGGCGGCGGGGCGCACTACCTCTTCGTGCAGCGGATCGGGTACTTCGAGACCGAGTCGCCGCTCCTCGCGCTCGAGGACGGGGGCAGCTACGAGCTCGACGTCGAGATGAGGCCGGAGCCGATTCGCCTCGATCCCCTCCGGGTCACGGTCCGGAACGAGGAGATGGAGCGCTGGCTGACCCTCGAGCTCGGAGGCAACCCGAACGCGGTGCCCGGCTTCCGTGCGATTCAGGGGGCACGCCTGGAGGCGGCGCGCCTGGAGGCCTCCGACAACGCCGACCTGCTGAGGAGGCTGTACGTCCCGGTGTCCCACGGGCGCGAGGTCTGCTTGGGTCACCGGATGCCCTCGGTCGACCGCCGCACCGGCGCGGTCGGCGAGCAGCCGTGCGGGGGCCTCTTCGTCGACGACCTGCCGGTTCCCGCCGAGCACCTCGAGGAGATCGACAAGCGGGAGATCGCGGTCATCGTGTTGCTTCCGCCGAACGTCAGGCTGTACACCTACGCATTCGACTGGACGATGCGACCGGGTCGCAGGAGGTAGCGATCGTGAAACGGGCAGCGCTGCTGCGGCGCGCATGGTGGCGCGCAGCGGGGATCACGCTCGCGGTGGCTGCCGCGAGCGGCGGCGTCGAGGCGCAGGCCGACGCGGGCCTGCGCATCCTCCTGACGAACGACGACGGGTACGACGCGCCGGGGATCCTCAGCCTGCGTGACGCGCTGGCCGAGGCCGGCCACTCGGTCACGATCGTGGCCCCCCTCGGCAACCGGAGCGGGAGCGGGGGAAGCATCACGACGTCGGGCGTGATCGACTACTACGAGCAGTCCCGCGCGGTATGGGCGGTCGACGGGACCCCGGCCGACGCCGTCACCCTCGGCCTCGTGCACCTGATGCGGGATTCCCCCCCCGACCTGGTCGTGTCGGGCAGCAACTTCGGCCAGAACGTGGGGGCCGATCTCATCAGCTCCGGCACCGTCGGCGCCGCCCTCACGGCAAGTCGGATGGGCGTCCCGGCGATCGCCGTGTCGGTCGCGGTGGACCTCGCGGAGCGCGACGCGTCGCCTTCCTTCCCGAGCACGAGGGCCGCATTCGGACCGGCCGGCGATTTCGTCGCCGATCTCGTGCGGCAGCTCGCCGAGAGCGACGCTCAGGGGCTTCTCGCGCCTCGCCAGGTCCTGAACGTGAACTGGCCCGCCGTGGGATCGGGCGAGCCGGTCGGCGTGCGCTTCGCCACGGTCGCGAGCGTGCGGGGCTTCCGGCAGGTCTTCGCCGTCGCGGGCTCGACCGGCCCGGCCCGCGTGGAGCTGGCTCCCGGCGACCCCGACCGCGCCGAGGGAGGCTCGGACTACGACCTGCTCGCCGACGGCTACGTGACGCTCAGCGTGCTCGACGGCGACCTGGACGCGGGCCGGGGGAGCTGGGATGCCCTTCTCGAGCGTCTGGCCATCGAGCGCTGAGGGGGCGTTCGGGCGGACGACCTTCAGGCGATGCCGGCCTGCTGTTACCATCCAGGCGCACCGGGCCGGGGAGCTCACGAGGACCCGGGAGACGTCCCGCGGCGCGCGGGTCCACGGGCTTCCCCGGCGCGAACGGCGACGCTCGCGAGGAGGCGCATGAAAGGTCGACTGGAGTGGCGGTATCACCGCCCTGGCTGAACGAGCTGCAAACGCACGCAAGAGTTTCTTGCGCAGAACGGCATCGAGGACGGCGTCGTCCAGAGCTCGAGCAAGGAGCCGGTCGGGGGAGACGACGCGCTCGCGCTCCTGGAAGGGGTCTCGGACCTCTACGTCGCCAAGGGCAAGCGCGTGGTGCACGTCGACCTGTCGGATGCGCGACCGCGCGACGACGAGCTCCTCGGGCTGATGCTCGGGAGGTCGGGAACGCTGCGGGCCCCGGCCATCAAGACCGGAGCCCGCATGCTCATCGGCTACAACCAGGAGCTCCTGGAGACCACGCTGGTCTGAGCGGCGCCCGGCCTCGCCGCGCGCCCCCGGGTCAGTTCGAAGTCCCCAGATCCTCGACGAGGACGCCCGGGATGACGTGGTTGATGCGCACGCCCCAGATCCCGTCGGTGCGGCCGGCCATCCCCGTGTTCTCGACCGTGTGCACCACCGTGCCGTTGACCACGAACTGCGTCTCGGCCTCGCCCACCCGGACCTCCAGGCGGTTCACGGAGCGTCCGTCCTCACCGGGCATCACGACCGCGTCGTGCCGGGTGCGGCCCTGGATGTCGTGGACGTTCTCGCCCGCGCGGTGCTTGACGATGTACGTCCCGTTCTGCGCGACGAGGAAGTACATGTAGTTCTGGCGCGCGCCGTCGAGCGAGCCGCCTCCGTAGACGAGGCCGTAGTAGTTGGCGTGGCTGCTGGGCTCGAGCAGCGTGAACGTGCCCGCCAGCGTGAACGGGCGGGACGCGGTGTCCGACTCCCTCCACAGCACCACGGCGGGCCCGGTGTTGACCTGGAATCCGCCGTCGACGGTCCGAACGGTCACCTCGGGCACGTCGTCGGGGTCCGCGGCGTTGGTGCTGCGGTCCACGCGCATCTGCATTCCGGCGGGCACCTGGGCGGCCAGCGGCGTCGCGATCAGAAGGGCGAGCGCGGCCAGCGAGATCTTGCGAAGCATGGAGCCTCCTTCTTCGTCGTGGGGCGAGCGGACAAGATACGGGCCGGCGCGGTGGCCGGCACGGGGTCGGCTGGCAGCCTCCCGTGGCGGAGAGCCTTGCCGCCCCCGGCGTGCGCGCGCATGCTGATCGGCGCGGAGCCGACCGCACGCCCAGCCACGTTCCCGAAGAGACGTCCATGAGCGCCGCACCCACCCGTGTCCTCACCCTGGCGCTCGCGGCGCTGCTCGCCGGGTGCGCAGGTGAGCCCGAGGTCCGAGCCGACGCCGACCTGGCAGGGTCGGCGGACGGGAGCGGGGCGCCGGCGGCGCCGTACGTCGCCGCGATCGAAGGCCCGCAGGCCCGCGGCGACTCCGAGCTGGCGGATCGGACGATCGCGCAGCTCATGCAGGAGCACGGCGTCCCGGGAATGAGCGTGGCCGTGATCCGCGACTTCGAGATCCACTGGGCGAAGGGGTACGGGGTCGCCGACGTCGAGACCGGCGCGGGCGTCGACACGGAGACGCTGTTCCAGGCCGCCTCCATCAGCAAGCCCGTCGCGGCCATGGCCTCGCTCAAGGCCGTGCAGGACGGGCTCTTCTCCCTGGACGACGACGTCAACGACATCCTGGAGTCCTGGGCGTTGGACGGTGGCGATCTCACGCGCCTGCACCCGGTGACGCCCCGCTCCCTGATGAGCCACGCGTCGGGTCTCGGCGACGGGTTCGGGTTCCCGGGCTACGAGCCCGGAGACCCATTGCCGTCGGCCGTGCAGATCCTGGACGGGCGGGAGCCGTCGAACGTCGGGCCGGTGCTCATGGAACGACCGCCGATGACGTTCATGGAGTACTCCGGCGGAGGCGTGACGGTTCAGCAACTGGCGCTCTCCGACGCACGCGGCCGCCCCTTCGAGGAGATCGTGCGAGCCGACGTCCTCGAGCCGATCGGGATGGGGCGCAGCACCTTCGAGCAGCCGCTCCCGCCCTCGCTCGACGGGAACGCCGCCCGGGCGCACGACGAGAACGGCCGGTCGATGGGCCCGAAGTGGCACGTGTACCCGGAGCTCGCCGCCGCCGGGCTGTGGACGACGCCGAGCGACCTCGCCCGCTTCGCGATCGAGGTGCAGAGGTCGGTGGCCGGGGCATCGGGCCGTGTGCTGTCGCGGGCGATGGCCCAGGAGATGGTGAACCCGGTGGGCGTGGGGCCCTACGCCGTGGGCTTCTCGGTGGGGCAGATCGGCGAGGGCTGGTACTTTCGGCACGGCGGCTCGAACTGGGGCTTTCGGGCCACGCTCCTGGCCCACAAGGTCAAGGGCTACGGGCTGGTCGTGATGACGAACGGCAGCCGGGGCGGCCCGCTGATGGCCGAGGTGGCGCGCCGCATCCAGGAGGCGTACGAGTGGGATTCCATGGCAGAGCCGGTCCCGCGCGGCTAGGCGGGCAGGGACGAGCGCAAGGCGAGGATAGGAGAGGCGACGGATGCGAGAGAGAGTCGGCAGGGTCCGCTGGAGCCTCGGTGTGGTCGGGCTCCTGGTTTTGGCTGTTCTCATCACGGCCGGCGCCGCGCTGGAGGCGCGCCGTGACGTTGACCGCATGACGGCCGCGGCGGAGGCGTGGCTGGCTTCCCTTTCCGTCGAGCAGCGCGCGGGCGCGACCTTCGCGTTCGACTCCGAGGAGCGCCTCCGCTTCCACTTCATCCCGGTCGAGATGTTCGAGCGACGCGGGATCATGCTGGCCGACATGGACGGGAGCCAGCGCGAGCGGGCGCACGCGTTGCTCCGGGCGGGGCTCAGCCAACGCGGCTATCTGACGGCGACGCAGGTGATGGAGCTCGAGGACGTCCTGCTCGCGCTCGAGGGCGGACAGCGCATGGCCCGCGACCGCGACGAATACCTCTTTTCCATCTTCGGCACGCCGGGCGCGGACCGGACCTGGGGGTGGAGGTTCGAGGGGCACCACATCTCGCTCCACTTCACGATCGTCGACGGGACGATCGCGGTGAGCGCCCCGGCCTTCGTGGGCGCGAACCCCGCCGAAGTGCGCGAGGGGCCCCAGCGCGGGCGACGCGTGCTCGGTGACCGGGAGGACGCTGCGCGCGCCCTGCTCGAGGCGCTCGACCCGGGCCAGCGCCGGACCGCGACGATCGCCGAAGAGGCCCCCCGGGACATTCTGACCGGGGCCGAGCTCGACATCGACCCGCTCGGTCCCGTGGGCGTCGCGGCCTCCTCGATGACCGCTACGCAGCGAGGCCTGCTCATGGACCTGATCGAGGTCTACGCGACGATGATGACGGAGGAGGTCGCCGACCGGAGGCTCGACCTCCTGCGCGAGGCGGGCACCGGCGAGATCGCCTTCGCCTGGGCCGGTGGGTACGAGCGCGGGCAGCCGCACTACTACCGCGTGCAGGGCCCGACCTTCCTGATCGAGTACGACAACACGCAGAACGACGCCAACCACATCCATTCGGTGTGGCGGGACTTCGACGGGGACTTCGGCCGGGACCTGCTCCGCGAGCACCTCGACCGGCACCCGCATTGACCGGGGGGCGCGGAGGGCGGCGGGGCCGTTGACCGAGCTCGTCGTCGTCGTCCCGTACGACCCTCGCTGGCCCGCGGCCTTCGAGCGGGAGCGGGCGCGGCTCGAGGAGGTGTTCGCCGGGACGGGCGCGGTCATCGAGCACGTCGGCAGCACGGCCGTGCCCGGCCTGGCCGCCAAGGCGATCATCGACATCATGGTCGGGCTGGGCGCGCTGGCGCAGGCCGAAGCCCGCGTCGACGCGCTCGCGGGCCTCGGCTACGAGTACGTGCCCGAATACGAGCACGAGATCCCGGAGCGCCGGTACTTCCGACGACCCGCGATCCGTCCCCGCACCCATCACCTGCACTGTGTCGAGCGGGGGAGCGACTTCTGGAGTCGGCACCTGGCGTTCCGCGATCGGCTGCTCGAGGACGAACGGGTGGCCCGCGCATACGGGGAGCTCAAGATGAGGCTCGCGGAGGTCCATCGCACCGACGCTCCGGCGTACACGGCGGCCAAGTCGCCGTTCATCGAGGGAGCCCTTCGCCGGTGAGCCGTCCCCGAGCCCTGCGCTGGCCCGTCGCCCTCGCGGCGGCGTGCGCCGCGCACGCCTCCGGGGTCGAGGCCCAGGAGGTGGGCACCGTGGTGGGGCTGGTCGGTGGCCTCTCGCGCACGGAGCAGATCTGGAAGCCTTCGGCGCCCGCGGACGAGCACGTCGGCGTCGTCGCGGGAGCTTTCGCCGAGGTCCCGACCACGCTCGGTGGGATCTCGGTGCGCGCCGAGGGGGCCGTGACGCGACGGGGTGGCGACGTGACGTTGGAGGCGGGAGGTGAGCCCGCGTCCGGTCGGATCCGCTCGACGTATCTGACCGTCTCGGTGCACGGCGTGCTGTCGCGGTGGTTCGGCCCGGTCCGCGCGAGCGTCGCGGTCGGCCCCACCTTCGACCAGCTCCTGTCGAGCCGTCTCGACCCGATCCTCGGCCAGGCCCTGGACGAGGAGAAGGCCGTGGTCC
>JBFFWJ010000023.1:0-14604 GCA_041570315.1 Longimicrobiales bacterium
CGTGCTCCTGGCCGGCGACGAGGGATACGACCGGTCCCGCCGCATCCTGAACCCGTCGTTCGAGAAGTTCCCCGCCCTGATCGTGCAGCCGACGGGGGTGGCGGATATCCGGACGGCCGTCGACTACGCCCGCGACAACGGGGGGCTGCTCCTGGCGGTGAAGTGCGGCGGCCACAGCCACTCGGGCAAGTCCACGTGCGACCGCGGGATGCAGATCGACCTCTCGCTCTTCCGCGACGCGCGGATCGACCCCACCTCGCGCACGGCCCGCATCACGGGAGGGAGCCTGTTGGGTCAGCTCGATCACGAAGCGATGGCGCAGGGGCTGGTCGTGCCGATGGGCACGGTCTCCCACACGGGCGTCGGCGGGCTCGTGACCGGCGGCGGCTTCGGACGCCTCGCCCGGCGCTTCGGCCTCTCGATCGACAACCTGCTGTCCGTCGACGTGGTGACCGCGGACGGGGAGCTCCGCCAGGCCAGCGCCGAGGTGAACCCCGACCTCTTCTGGGGCGTGCGCGGCGGCGGCGGCAACTTCGGGATCGTCACCTCCTTCGAGTTTCGGCTGCACCCGATGCAGCGCCAGGTGCTGGGCGGTGCGATCATGTTCCCGCTCTCCAAGGCGCGGGACGTCCTCACCCTGTACGGCGAGTACGGGCCCGAGCAGCCGCACGATCTCCAGCTCGACCTCGTGATCTCGCAGCCTCCCGGCGGCGGCTCGGCGATCGCCGGCTTCGGCGTCTGCTACTCCGGCGATCCCGCCGGGGCGGACGCGGCGCTGGCGCCCGTGCGCGGCCTCGGCACGCCGATCGTGGACTCCGTCGGGCCCATGGACTACGTGGCGCTCCAGCGGTCCGGTGACGTGGACGATCCGCGCGCGGTCGCCGGCTACATGAAGAGCGGCTTCGTCACCGGGATCCCGAGCGGGCTCGTCGACGCCATCGTCGAGGGCTTCGAGGGCCACCCCGCGCGCACGACACAGGTCGTCTTTCAGCAGAGCGGAGGGAAGATCGCCGAGGTGTCCGCCGCCGCCACGGCCTTCGCGCAGAGAGACGCCGTCGCGAACATGCTGCCTTCGGTCGGCTGGGCGTACGGGAGCGATCCGGACGCCCACATCGCGTGGTGCCGCGAGTACTGGACGCACCTGGAGCCGTTCACCCACGGCTTCTACGCCAACGACGCGGACGGCGAAGCTTCGGAGGAGAACGTGGCCTCCAACTACCGGCAGAACATCGAGCGTCTCACGGCGGTCAAGAATCGCTACGATCCGAAGAACCTCTTCCGCCTGAACGCCAACATCCTTCCGACCGTGTAGCGGTCCGGGGCCGGGCAAGGGGGCGGCGAGAGCGTCGCCCCCTCTTCCGGCCTTCCGTGCGGCGGCGGGGCCGGCTCGCCGAGGGTGAGGTCGGCGCGGCGCTGCCGCCGCCCGGGGCAGCTTCGATGGCTCCCGCCGCGTTCCCAACGCGATGGCGCCGGCACGGTCCAAGCAGCAACTTCCGCCGCACCGTCCCACGCGTCCTTCACCCGAGCCTTCATGGCCATGGACTCCTCGCGTCTCGCCGCGGCCGCGCTCCTGCTGGCGGCGGCCCCCCTGAGCGCTCAGGTCCCCACGCCCGAGTCCGTGCTCGGGTTCCGCCCGGGCGCCGACTTCGAGCTGGCGACGTACGAGCAGGCGATCGACTACTTCCGCCGGCTGGACGCCGCCTCCGACCGCATCGAGCTGCGGCGGGTGGGACGGACCTCCGAGGGTCGTGACTGGTGGGTCGCGCTCATCTCGACACCCGAGAACCTCTCCCGGATCGAGCGCTATCGGGAGATCGCCGACCGACTCGCCCATCCCGCCGACCTGACGGACGCGACCGCCGCGGAGCTCGCTCGGGAAGGCAAGGCGATCGTAGACGTCAGCGGGGGCCTGCACGCGAGCGAGGTCGCGGGGGCGCAGCACACCATCCAGCTCGCCTACGACCTGGTGGCGAGCGAGGAGCCCCGCATCGCCGCCATCCGCGAGGGCGTCATCACCTTCCTGTGGCCGTCCCTGAACCCCGACGGCCAGACCATGATCGGGGAGTGGTACGCCTCGAACCTGGGGACCCCGTACGAGGTGGCCCCGATGCCCTGGCTGTACCAGAAGTACATCGGGCACGACAACAACCGCGACGCGTACATGCTGAACATGGTCGAGTCGCGCGTCCTGGCCCGCACCTGGCAGGAGTGGGACCCACAGGTCATCCACGTCCACCACCAGAGCTCGCCCTTCCCGACGCGCATCTGGCTGCCGCCCTTCGCCGAGCCGATCGCGACCTTCGCGCCCCCGCTGATGTCCCGGACCGTGAACACGATCGGCATGGCCATCGCCCAGATGCTCGAGGCGCGGGGCCTTCCGGGCGCCGTGCACATGGGCACCGGCTTCGACGCCTGGTATCCCGGCTACGTGGACTACATGCCGCTCCTGCAGAACCAGGCGGCGTTCTGGACCGAGACGGCGCTGTACCGCTACGCCACACCCCACTTCTACACGATCGCGGACTTTCCGCAGGGCCGGCGCGAGCTGCGCGCGGAGTCGCTGTACCCGAGCCCGTGGCGGGGAGGCTGGTGGCGGCTCGCCGACGCGGTGGAGTACATGCGGGTATCCTCGATCGCGGTGCTCGACTACGCGGCCAAGTACCGCGAGGACCTGCTGTTCAACCGCTACCAGTCCGGCCGCGACCAGATCCGCCGCTACGAATCCTCGCCCCCGTTCGCGTACTTCGTGCCCCAGGACCAGCACGACCCGGTGGCGCCGGTCGAGCTGCTGCGCCGCCTCGCCTTCAACGGCCTGCGCGTCTACCAGCTCGGGGAGGCGGCGACGCACGAGGGGCTCACCCACCCGGCGGGCACCTGGGTGGTGCCGACGAGCCAGGAGTTCGGCGAGCTCCTGCGTCAGCTCATGGCGGTCCAGACCTACCCGGACCTGCGCGAGTACCCGGAGGGTCCCCCGGAGCAGCCGTACGACGCGGCCGGGTGGACCCTGCCGTACCAGATGGGCGTGCACGTGATCGAGGCCACCCAGCCTCTGTCGGAGGCGGTCCGCGCGGCGATGCGCCCGCTGCAGGCGGAGCCCACCCCCTGGGACGCCGACGTGGCGGACGCGTCCCCCTTCGATCGGGTCGACGGCGTCGGCTTCGACGCCCACCCCGTCGCCGCCGCCATCCGTCCCCCTCCCGGACGGGTCACCGGATCGGGCCCGGCGCTCCTTCTCGATCCGGCGCAGAACAACGCGTTCCGAGCCCTGAACGCCTCGTGGGAGGCCGGCGCCACGGTCCGCGCCCGAGCGGGGCTCTTCGCGGTGAGCGGGCTCGCGAGCGCCGATCGGGAGCGCATCGTGGGCGACTTCGCGCTCCAGGCGGCGGCCGGCGCCGAGGAGGGGAGGCTCCTCGGTCGGCCGCGCATCGGACTCTACCGTCCCTGGTCCCCGAGCATGGACGAGGGGTGGACGCGGTGGCTCCTGGAGCAATACGCCTTCGCCTTCGCGAACCTGCGCGACGCCGACGTGCTCGCCGGAGGTCTGCGCGCCCGCTACGACGTGATCGTCCTCCCGTCCGAGCGGGCCGCGCTCCTTCGTGACGGCTTCGCGCGCGGCTCGGTCCCGGACCGCTACGCGGGAGGGCTGGGCGAGGCCGGCGTGCGGGCGCTCGACGCCTTCGTCCGCGAAGGAGGGACGCTCGTGTGCATGAGCGCCTCGGCCGACCTGTGCATCGACGAGCTGCACCTGCCGGTCGAGAACGTGGCGGCCGACCTCGCGCGAGACACGTTCTTCTCCGCCGGCTCGATCCTCGAGGCGCGCGTCGACACGGCCCACCCGCTGATGGCCGGCATGCCCGCCCGCGCGAAGGTCTTCTTCGACCGCAGCCCGGTCTTCACCACGCTCGACGGCTTCGAGGGCGCGGTGGTGGCGGCCTACGGCGAGCGTGGCTCACCGCTCCTCTCCGGGTACCTCCTGGGCGAGGAGGTGCTGCAGGGCCGGGCCGCGGCGGTGGACGTCCGGCACGGGGACGGACACGTCGTGCTCATCGGCTTCCGGCCTCAGTGGCGAGGTCAGCCCGTCGGAACGTTCCGGGTGCTGTTCAACGCCCTTCTCTTCCACGGTGAGGTCGCCCGCGAGGCCACGGGGACCGCAGGCTTCTGGGAGCGGCCCGACGCCGGGCAAGGAGCGCTCGGCCGAGCCTCACCGGCCCCGCGGCGCTAGCGAGGACACGGAACGTGGAGCGCGGCAGCGAGGGCGCCGACCCGGAGGCCCCGAAGGAGGGGAGCGCGCGGGGCGTCACCCCGGGCCCGGGGTCCGGCCCGCGGCGGGCCGGCGGCCGCGATACGACCCAGGGCCCGATCCTGCGGGTGCTGGTCACGCTGGCGGGCCCGATCGTCGCGACCAACGTCTTCCAGTCGCTCTACCAGCTCATCGACACCTTCTGGGTCGGCCGCCTGGGGGCAGACGCGGTCGCGGCGGTGTCCCTCTCCTTCCCCATCCTCTTCCTCATGGTCTCGGCCGGCGGAGGCATGTCCGTGGCCGGGGCCATCCTGGTCGCGCAGACCTTCGGCTCCGGAGACGAGGAGTCGGTCGATCACGCTGCGGGACAGACGCTGCTCGTGATCGGCGTCGTCTCGGCGGCGCTTTCGTTGGCGGGCTTCGCGCTCTCGCCCCCGCTCATCTCCTTCTTCCGCCCCGAGGCATCCGTCGGGGAGATGGCGGTGGGCTATCTCCAGGTGTCCTTCCTCGGCCTGGTCGCCGTCTTCGTGTACTTCGTCTTCCAGGCGCTGCTGCGCGGGGTGGGCGACGTGCGCACCCCCATGGTGGTGGTGGCGGGCACCGTCGTCCTGAACTTCTTCCTCGATCCCCTTCTCATCCTCGGCTGGGGACCCGTGCCCGCCTTCGGCGTGGAGGGCGCGGCCTGGGCGACGATCGCCGCGCAGGGGCTCGCCGGCCTGGTCGGAGTGGGAATCCTGTTCAGCGGCAGGTACGGCGTGCGCCTCCGATTCCGGCACCTCCTGCCCGACCGCTCGCTGGTGCTCAAGATCCTGCGCCTCGGGATCCCGTCGTCGATCGAGCAGTCGACGCGGGCGCTCGGCATCGCCGTCATGATGCTCCTGGTGGCGTCCTTCGGCACCACGGTGATCGCGGCGTACGGGATCGGGACCCGGATCCTCGCCTTCGTGATCATCCCCGCGATGGGCCTGTCCATGGCGACCTCGACCGTGGTGGGCCAGAACGTGGGCGCGCGCAAGGACGAGAGGGCCGGGCTCGCCGCGCGGCTGGGGATGGTCGCGGGCTTCGTCGGCCTCGGCGCCGCCGGGGCGGTCCTCTGGGTGCTGGCCGAGCCGATCCTCACCGCCTTCGTGCCGGGCGAGCCCGAGGTCGTCGGGATCGGGGCTCACTTCCTCCGCATCATGTCGCCCGCCTTCGGCTTCTTCGGCATCCAGATGGTCATGAGCGGCGCCCTCGCGGGAGCGGGCAACACGATCGCCGCGGCTTCGCTGTCGATCCTCTCCTTCTGGGTGCTCCGCTTCCCGGTCGCCTGGGTGCTGGCGATGCCGGGAGCGATGGGTCCCGAAGGGATCTTCTGGTCCTTCCCCATCTCCAACGTGCTCGCCGCGGTGATCGCGGTCGGCTGGTTCCTGCGGGGCGGCTGGATCCGACGGGTCGTCGACGAGGACGCGGCGCTCGTCGAGGCGGTGCGGGAGGAGGCGATCGTCGAGGAGGGCGTGGGCGAAGGATGACGGGGCGGGGTCTCGCCCCGCGATCGGGCGGGGTCTCGCCCCCGTCCGTCACCGCGGTCCCCGCCCCCCCGTCACGCCGGGTGCGCCATCCGCTGCCACAGCTCCGCGAGATGCTCCGACACCTCGTGCATCGCCTGCATCGCGATCCCGTCCAGCCGCTGTGCGATCTCGGCCCCGATCAACCGGCGCAGGAAGAGCGCCGGGTCGTCCAGGTCCCAGTCCAGAAAGGACTGCGGACCTCGCTCGAGGTGTTGCAGGACGCGGATGACGAGGTACGAATCGTCCAGGAGCCCGGCCAATCCCTGCGTCATCTCGGGAATCAGGTCCAGCGGCTGCAGGAAGTAGCGCTCCGCGCGGTTCAGGAGCGGGTTCACGACCGAGGACAGGCCCCTGTCGACCGCTTCCTGCCGCGCGCGGGCGAGGAAGATCGGAATCGACTCGATGATCTCGAGCGCCACCTCGGCGGCCTCGGCGACCTCGTCCTCCTCCGCCTCGGGCAGGCTTCTCGCGACGTGCCGCTCCAGCGTCTCCAGGCCCCCACGGGCTTTCGCGCTCTCGATCACCGCGAGGATGTCCTGCAGCCCGCTCGGGAGGTCGATCGCCTCGGCCCGGCGCGCGTCCTCCGGGCTCTGGCTCGTCACCCTCCGCCGCCTCGGAAGACGACCTCGCCGCCGACGATCGTGTAGTCGACCTCCGTGTCGGGAATCGCGGCCTCGTCGATCGACAGGATGTCCTGCGAGAGGACGACCACGTCGGCGAGCTTGCCCGCGGCCAGCGTCCCCTTGAGGTCCTCCTCGAACGCGCCGTACGCCGCGTTGATCGTGTACGAACGGAGCGCCTCGATGCGGCCCATCCGCTGGTCGCCGTAGAACACCCCGCCGTCCGCCATCCGGCGCGACACGGTCGCGTAGAAGCTGGCGATGGGGTCGACGTCCTCGACGGGGGCGTCCGTCCCGTTCATGACGAGCCCCCCGTGGTCCATGATGCTCCGCCAGACGTACGCGCCCTCCTGCGAGCGCTTCGGGCCGAGCTTGGGCTCCACCCAGGGGCCGTCCGACGTCGCGTGCACGCCCTGCATGGAGGCAATGACGCCGAGCTCGCCGAAGCGCGGAATCTCGTCCGGGTGCAGGTGCTGGGCGTGCTCGACCCTCCACCGGTAGTCGCCCGGACCGGCCTCGGCGAACGCCTCCTCGAAGAGGTCGAGCGTCTCGCGGTTCCCCCGGTCGCCGATCGCGTGCACGTTCAGCTGATAGTCGTGCTGCATCGCGAGCCGCGCCTTCTCACGGACCTCCGCGACGGGGGTCGTGTTGAGCCCGGTGCTCGTCGGGAGGTCGTCGTAGGGCTCGAGGAGCCACGCGCCGTGCGAGCCGAGGGCCCCGTCGATGCTGACCTTGATCGCGCGCACCGTGAGCCGGTCGCCGCCGTAGCCCACCGTGCGGTACGCGGCCAGGTTCCGGGCCAGGTCGTCGTTGCCCGCGCGGATCATGACGTAGAGGCGGATCTCGAGGCTGCCGTCGTCGACCATCTCCTTCCACAGGTCGACCATGGCGAACCCCGTTCCCGCGTCCTGGAACGAGGTGATCCCCTTCGAGAACGCCTCCTCCTGCGCCAGCAGCGTGACGCGGCGCGGATCGGGGTCGGGCGCGCCCCTCCCGGCGGGCCCGAGCAGCCCCGCGGCGGTCTCGCGGAACGCCCCGATCGCGTTCCCGTCCGCGTCGCGCACGATCTCGCCGCCCGGCGGGTCGGCGGTCTCGGGCCCGATCCCGGCGAGCTCCATCGCTCGCGCGTTGGCGAAGGTGGCGTGGCCGCTCGCGTGCGTGAGCAGCACCGGGTTGTCCGGTGACACCGCGCTCAGCTCGGTGTGGAAGGGCATCCCGTCGACGTTCGGCTCGGGCCGGGGCGTCCACTTCTCCTGGTGCCAGCCCCGACCGGTGATCACCTCGCCGGGCTCGGCCTCGGCGGCGGCCGCCCCGACCATGTCGACGATCTCCTGCCAGCTCGTGGCGTCCATCAGGTTGAGCTGCAGCGTGGAGAGACCCACGCCCATGTAGTGCCCGTGTCCCTCGATGAAGCCCGGGATCGCGAGGCGGCCGTCGAGCTCGATCACCTCGGTGTCGGCACCGATCAGGCCCTCCACGTCCTCGTCCGAGCCGAGCGCCACGATGCGCCCCTCCCTCGCCGCGAGCGCCTGGACCTCGGCCTGGGCGTCCTCGAGCGTGACGATCTTCCCACCCCGCAGGACGAGGTCCGCCGGCTCGCCCTGCGGGCTCCCGCACGCGGTCACGGAAAGGACGGCGAGGGCGAGCGCCGAGGTGAGGCGAGCGCGATGCGACGTGTCCATGCGAGGCTCCTTCACGATCCTGATGCCACTTCATCCGGCCGAGACGGGCCGTCCGGGCTCGGGCGCACCGTCGGTGCGGACCGGTAGCATCGCGTGAAGGCAGGAGCGGGGCCAGGGGTCACCGCGAAATCGCTCGCGGCCCAGGGACTGCGGCCCACCGGGGGGTGGGACCGGGGCTAGATCTTGTCGAGGATCCAGCTCAGCACGAGGCGGACGATCCGCTTCAGAATCGTGATCATGCCCGGTCCTACGCGACCCGGAGGGTCCAGGTTTCCTCGGGGCCGCCCCGGCCGTCCGCCCGCCCATCGGCATCGCTCACAGCGGCACCCGTCGCAGCCGCAGGCTGTTGGCCACCACGCTCACCGAGCTCAGGGCCATGGCGACCGCCGCCAGGATGGGGTGCAGCGCCCTCAGCATCATCGGCAGCGCTCCGATGGGATAGAAGACCCCCGCGGCGACGGGGATCAGCACGACGTTGTAGAAGAACGCCGCGAACAGGTTCTGCTGGATCGTGCGCATCGTGCGTCGGCTGAGAGCCAGGGCCTCCGGCACCGAGCGCAGGTCGCCGCGCATCAGGATCACGTCCGCGCTCTCGATGGCGACGTCCGTGCCCGTGCCGATCGCGATGCCGACGTCGGCCTGGGCGAGCGCGGGCGCGTCGTTGATGCCGTCACCGACCATGGCCACCGCCCCGCCGACCTCCTCCTGCAGCGTGCGGACGACGTCTGCCTTGTCGCCCGGAAGCACGCGGGCCCGCACCTCGTCGATCCCAACCTCCGACGCGATCTTGCGTGCGACGCGCTCGTTGTCGCCGGTGAGCATGACGACCCGGAGGCCCCAGCCCCGCAGCCGCGCCACCGCCTCGGCCGAGCCCTCCTTGATCGCGTCGGCGACCCCCACGATCCCTGCGGCCCGGCCGTCGACGGCGACCCACAGGGGGCTGCGCGCCAAGCCCTCGACCCGCGCCGCCTCCTGCCTCAGCCCGTCCACGTCGACGCCGCGCTCCTCCATGAGCTCGCTGGTCCCCACCAGGACGTGCCGACCCTCCACGCGGGCGCTGACGCCGCGGCCGGGGAGCGCCTCGAAGTCCACGGCCCCGGACAGGTCCAGCCTCCGGGCCCGGGCCGCTCGCACGATGGCTTCGCCGAGCGGGTGCTCGCTGCCCAGCTCCGCCGAGGCCGCCAGGCGCAGGAGCTCCGTCTCCTCTCCGCCCGCGGACACCACGTCGAAGACCGCCGGCTCCCCGAGCGTCACCGTGCCCGTCTTGTCGAGGACGACGACGTCGATCTGCCTGGTACGCTCGAGCGCCTCGGAGGTGCGGAAGAGGATGCCCATGCGCGCCCCGCGCCCCGTGCCCGCCATCACCGCCGTCGGCGTGGCGAGACCGAGGGCGCACGGGCACGCGATGACGAGCACCGCCACCATGCGGATCATCGCCGGCGTGAAGCCGGCGCCCACCACGAGCCACCACACCAGGAGGGTGACCGTCGCCACGCCGATCACGGCCGGCACGAAGACCGCCGCGACCCGATCCGCGAGCCGCTGGATCGGCGCCTTGCTCCCCTGCGCCTCGCGAACCAGGCGCACGACCTGCGCCAGGGCCGTGTCGGCTCCCACGGCCGTGGCCTCCATGCGGAAGGCACCCGTCTTGTTCACCGTGGCCCCGACCACGCGGTCGCCGGGCGCCTTCTCGACCGGCAGGCTCTCGCCGGTCAGCATCGCCTCGTCGACGGCCGAGCGACCCTCGAGCACGACGCCGTCGACGGCGATCCGCTCCCCGGGGCGGACCACCAGCACGTCGCCGACAACCACCTCGGCGACCGGCACGGAGACCTCTTCGCCGTCACGCACGACGCGCGCCGTCGGGGGCTGCAGGCTCATGAGCTCGCGGATGGCCTCTCCCGTCTCGCCCTTCGCCCGCACCTCGAGCAGCTTGCCCAGCTTGATCAGCGTGATGATCAGCGCGGCCGTCTCGAAGTACACGTGCTCACCGATCGCGACGCTCCCCCCGGTGAGCGCCAGCGTGACGACGACCGAGTACGCGTAGGCGACCGAGGATCCCAGCGAGACCAGCACGTCCATGTTGGCGGCGCCGTTGCGCACCGCCTTCCACGCCCCCACGTAGTAGTCGGAGGCGACGTACGTCTGCACGGGCGTCGCGAGCACGAGCATCAGCCAGTTCACCCAGGCCTCGTGCGCCCACGGACCGAGAAGCCCGAAGTCGCGCGCCATGCTGAGGGCGAACAGGGGCGCCGAGAAGACGACGCCGACCCAGAACTTCCGGCTCTGGCGGCGCACCTCCTCGGCCCGGGCGGCGGCCTCGGCGTCCTCGAGCGCCCCCTCCTCGGCCAGGACCACGCCGTACCCGGCGCGCTCCACCGAGGCGACCAGGTCATCGACCGACGCGACGCTGGCGTCGTAGTGCACCGTCGCCCGCTCCGACGCGAAGTTCACCGAGGCGTCGGCGACGCCCTCGGTCTTGCGGAGGGCGCGCTCCACCGTCGCCACGCAGTTCGCGCAGGTCATGCCCGTGATCGGCAGCGTGGCTTCGTCCAGCCGTCGTGTCGCCGTCGTCATCGCGTTGCTCGCCCCGCCCCGGCGGGGATCACGATCCCGCACTCCCGCCCCGGGGGGCGCCGGGCGCGGATCCACGCCGCTACTCCGAGGGCGGGTAGTTGATCTCCTTCATCAGCTCCTCGATCGCCACCCAGTCGGTCGCCTCGGGATCCCAGGAGATCGTCACCCTGCGCGAGCCCTGGTCGGCGCTGACGGACTGCACCCCGTCCAGCTCGCCGACCTCGCGCTCGATCGTCGCCACGCAGTGCCCACAGCTGATGTTGGACACGCTCACCGTCCTGGTCGTCATCGCTCCTCTCTCCTCTCGGTTCCTCGCAGACCGCCCCGGCTCCTCGTCGCGGGCGCTCAGACCTTGCCCGAGGCCTCGAACACCTCGAGCAGCTCCCCGAGCACGCGCTCCCGCGCCTCGGGGTCCGAGCCGCCGATCGCGCCGGTGACGCACGAGTGGAGGTGCTGGTCCAGGACCATCCCGCTCACCTTCTTCAGCGCCCGCTGGACCGCAACGATCTGATGGACGACGTCGATGCAGTACGCGCCCTCCTCCACCATGCGCTGCACCCCCCGCACGTGCCCCTCGACGCTCTTCAGGCGCCGAACGACGTCGGCCGTCGCTTGCTCGTCCACGATCGCGCACCTTCCTCTTCGCGACCCCCTCCCCCCTGGGGGGGGTATGGAAAATCTCGGGCCGACGTTCCCGGGCGTCAAGCCCCGGTCTTGTGACCTCCGGGCGCGGCGTACACCTTCCCCGGCCATCCCCGAGCGAAGGGCGATCGCGCATGTCCCTCAGATCCTCGATCAAGACCGTGCTCACGCTGGGCAGAGGAGTGGCGCTCGGCATCCCGCCGGCCGACCAGAGCGCCAACCCGATACGGCTCTTCGAGCGGTGGTTCGAGACGGCCAAGGAATCAGGCCTCTTCCTTCCGGAGTCGGCCGCCCTCGCGACCGCGTCGGCCGACGGCACGCCCTCCGTGCGCATGGTCCTGCTGAAGGGCGTGGACGAAGGAGGCTTCGTGTTCTACACGAACTACGGGAGTCGGAAGGCCCGTGAGATCGAGGAGAACCCGAGGGCCGCCCTGTGCTTCCACTGGCCGGTGCTCGAGCGCCAGGTACGGGTCAGCGGGAGGGTCACCCGGGTCAGCGAGGAGGAGAGCGCGGCGTACTTCTCGAAACGCTCGAGGGGGAGCCGTATCGGAGCGTGGGCATCGCGCCAGAGCGAGCCGCTGCCGGAGCGCAAGCTCCTGGAAGCCCGGGTCGCGGAGCTCGACGAGCGCTTCGGCGACGGCGACGTCCCCCGTCCCGAGTTCTGGGGCGGGTATCGCCTCGAGGCGGAGCAGATCGAGTTCTGGCAGGGCCGAGCCGACCGGCTGCACGACCGGGTGCTCTTCACGCGGTGCGAAGAGGAGGGTTGGCGGAGCGGGCGCCTCTACCCCTAGGCGATCCCCGGCCGATCCGACGAACAGGAGGGTGAGGCGGTGGCGAAACGGTACTTCTCCAAGGCGACCTTCGGCTTCCTCAGGGAGCTGAAGGCGAACAACGACCGCGCCTGGTTCGCCGACAACAGGGCGCGCTACGAGGAGCACCTGAAGGACCCCGCGCTGCGGCTGATCGCGGACTTCGCCCCGGAGCTCGCCGAGCTCAGCCCGCACTTCAGGGCCACTCCGAGCTCCCTTTTCCGGATCCACCGTGACGTTCGCTTCTCGAAGGACAAGAGCCCCTACAAGACGGCGGCCGGAATCCACTTCCGGCACGAAGCCTCCAGGGACGCCCATGCGCCGGGCTTCTATCTGCACGTCGAGCCGGGCAACGTCTTCGCGGGGCTGGGCATCTGGCACCCCGAGCCCGGCGCGCTGCGGGCGATCCGCGAGCACGTCGTCGAGGCGCCCGATGCCTGGAGGCGGGCCGCCGAAGGGGAGCGCTTCACGAGCGCGTTCGAGCTCTCGGGCGACCGCCTTCAGCGCCCGCCCAGGGGCTTCGATCCCGAGCATCCGCTCATCGAGGACCTCAAGTGGAAGGACTACGTCGGCGTGCGCCGGCTCCCGCAGTCCTTCGTGACCGGCGACTCGCTCCCCGGGGAGCTCGCCGAAGCGTTCCGGGCGGGGCTGCCGCTCATGGAGTTCCTGTGCGAGGCGCTCGATGTGCCCTTCTAGCCCGCCGGAGCCCGCAAGGGCGACCCTGACCCCCTCGATCCGTCGACACCGGAGGACGGCATGACCCTCGGGATGCAGGCCCTACTCGCTCTCTTCCCGATCGCGCTGGGCGGAGTGCTGCTGATCGGCTTTCGCGTGGCGGCCAAGCACGCGATGCCGGCCGCGTACGCCGCCGCCGTCGTCGTCGCGGTCGGCGCCTGGCAGATGACGCCCACCCGCATCGCCGCGGCCTCGATCCAGGGCCTCTTCCTGACCTTCGACCTGCTCTTCATCATCTTCGGCGCGATCCTCCTCCTGCACACGCTGGAGCGCTCCGGGGGCGTGGCGGCGATCCGTCGCTCGTTCCACGGGGTCAGCGACGACCGGCGGGTCCAGGTGGTCATCGTGGCCTGGCTCTTCGGGTCGTTCATCGAGGGCGCCGCGGGTTTCGGCACGCCGGCCGCGGTCGCGGCGCCGCTCCTGGTGGCCCTCGGCTTCCCCGCCGCCTCCGCGGTGATGCTCGGGATGATGATCCAGAGCACGGCGGTGACCTTCGGAGCCGTCGGGACCCCGGTCCTCGTGGGGGTCCAGGGGGGCTTGGGTGGCGACGCCTTCGCCGCCGCCCTGGCGGCCGCCGACATGACGATGATGGGCTACCTGCGGGCCGTGACCGCGAAGGCCGTCCTGCTGCACGCGACGGCCGGGGTCCTCATGCCGCTGTGGATGGTGGTCATGCTGACGCGCTTCTTCGGCGCGAGCCGCTCGTGGACGGAGGGGCTCTCGATCGCTCCCTTCGCCCTCCTCGGGGGCGTGGCCTTCGTGGTCCCGTACGTCCTGTTCGGCACCTTCCTCGGACCGGAGTTTCCGTCGCTGCTGGGGGCGCCCGTGGGCCTGGCGATCGTCGTGACGATCGCGCGCAAGGGTTGGCTGCTGCCCCGCGACACCTGGGACTTTCCGGAGCGCACGTCCTGGCACGAGGAGTGGATGAGCGGCCTGGAAGAGGAGCTGGCCGACGTGCCGGAGGGGCGGGGGATCTCCACCCTGTCGGCCTGGGCGCCCTATGCCGTCCTAGGTCTGCTCCTGGTCCTGACGCGGCTCCCGTCGCTGCCGGTCGGCGCGTGGCTGAGGGCGCCCGCCATCACCTGGTCCGGCATCCTCGGCTCCGACATCACCGCGACGACGACGCCCCTCTACCTGCCGGGCTTCGTCCTCATCGTCGTGGTCGGGATCACCGCGCTCCTGCACCGCATGAAGGTCTCCGAGCTGGGCGCGGCGGTGCGCTCGTCCGGGAGCGTCCTCCTGGGCGCGGGCTTCGTGCTGATCTTCACCGTCCCCATGGTGCGCGTCTACATCAACTCGGACGTGAACGGAGCCGGGCTCCTGTCCATGCCTATCGCCATGGCCGAGTGGGTCGCCGGCAACGTCGGCGCCGTGTGGCCGTTCTTCGCCCCCATGACCGGGGCGCTCGGAGCGTTCATCGCCGGATCCAACACGGTGAGCAACCTGATGTTCTCCGCCTTCCAGTACGGGGTGGCCGAGCGCCTCGCGATGTCGACGGTGATGATCGTCTCGCTGCAGGCGGTGGGCGCGGCGGCCGGCAACATGGTGGCGATCCACAACGTGGTCGCCGCCTCGGCGACCGTGGGCCTTCTCGGCAAGGAGGGCTCGACGCTGCGCAAGACGATCCTGCCGACGATCTACTACCTGCTCGTCATCGGCATCCTCGGCCTGATCGCCATCCACCTGTTGGGGGTGAGCGATCCGCTGATGGCCCTCGCGGGCGGCTGAGCCTGCGCCGGTGGCCGGAGGCTA
>JBFFWJ010000024.1:0-14584 GCA_041570315.1 Longimicrobiales bacterium
AGCCTCGCTGGGAGGGGCCGTGGGCTCGCTCCCCGCCGCGGTGATCGCGGCGCTCCACCGCGCGAACCCCGACCGCGCCTTCGTCGCCCTCGCCGAGACGCCCCAGGCCGCCGCCGCCGCCGAGGCCGACCTCGAGGCGATCCTTGAGCGCAGCGGGGAGTCGCACCTCTATCCCCAGAAGGAGGCGCTCCCGTACGAGGAGTCCGAGCCGCACCTGGAGATCGGGGGCATGCGCGTGGAGGCGGTGGAGGCCCTGTTCTCCGGCCGCGCCAAGGTCCTGGTCACGACGGCGCGGGCCCTGCAGGAGCGAGTGCCGATCCCGTCCCGCCTCGCCGAGCTGCGCCAGACGCTGCGCGTCGGGGACGAGATCCCCTTCGGCCACCTCGTCGCCTCGCTCGAGGCGCGCGGCTTCGAGCGCGCGCCCCTCGTCGAGGAGGTCGGGCAGCTCTCCGTGCGGGGCGGAATCCTGGACGTGTTCTCGGTCGCCTCGGGAGAGCCGGTCCGGATCGAGTTCTGGGGCGACGAGGTCGTCTCGATCCGCAGCTTCGAGATCCTCGACCAGCGCTCCACGGGTGATCTGGAGGAGACCCACATCCTCCCGGTGGACTTCCGCCGAGGCTGGAGCGAGGGCGGCGAAACCGTCTCGGCCTCCCTCGTCGAGCTGCTACCGGGCGATGCGGTCGTCGCCCGCCTCGGCTCGTGGAGCGTCCGCGAGGAGGTCGAGCGCACCTGGCGGCGCGTCAGCAGCCTGTACGAGAGCCTCGTCGAGTCCGGAGCTCGTCCGCGCGCGCCCGATGCGCTCTTCGTCCCGCCCTCCGAGTTCGAGACGCTCCTCGACGCCCGTCCTCGGCTCGACCTCGTCGCCGAGGCCCACGAGGGGCCCTCGCTGGACGCCGCGCCCCCTCCGGCCGTGAACCGCGACATGGGCCGGCTCGAGGCCTACCTGAGGGAGGGCGCCGCGCGCGGCGAGGAGACGCTGCTCCTGTGCGACAACGAGGGGCAGCTGCAGCGTCTGGAGGAGATCCTCGGCGGCTCGGAGCGGCTTCCGGCGGGAACGCGACTCGGTCTCGGGTCGCTCGCCCAAGGCTTCGAGATCCGTTGCAGCGACGTTCCGCTCCGGGTCCTCAACGACCACGAGATCTTCCGGCGCGCGCGCAGGGTGCGACGCACGCGACGCTTCCGGGGAGCGGTCGCCCTCGAGAGCCTCGCCCAGCTCACGCCGGGCGACTACGTGGTGCACATGGATCACGGGGTCGGCCGCTTCCGGGGACTCGAGCACGTGCACGTGGGAGGTCAGGAGCTGGAGGCGCTGGCGATCGAGTACGCGCAGGGGGAGATCCTCCGGCTTCCGGTCGCGCAGCTGGACCAGGTCGAGCGCTGGGTCGGAGAGTCGGACGAGGCCGAGCCCCCGAGCGTGCACAGGATCGGCGGCAAGCGCTGGAAGACGCTGCGGCGCAAGACGGAGCGCGCGATCGAGCAGATGACGGTCGAGCTGCTCGAGCTCTACGCGCGCCGACAGTCGGCCGTCGGACACGCCTTCCCGCCCGACACCCGCTGGCAGATGGAGATGGAGTCGTCCTTCCTGTACGAGGACACGCCCGACCAGCGAAAGGCCACCGCGGACGTGAAGCGGGACATGGAGTCGCCTCGGCCCATGGACCGTCTGGTCTGCGGTGACGTCGGCTACGGCAAGACCGAGATCGCCATCCGCGCGGCCTTCAAGGCCGTGCAGGACGGCAAGCAGGTCGCCGTGCTGGCCCCGACCACGATCCTGGTGGAGCAGCACCGCCATACCTTCGAGGAGCGCCTCGCCGACTACCCCGTCCGGATCGGCGCCCTCAGCCGCTTCCGGACCCCGAGGGAGCAGGCCGCCCTCCTGGCCGGAGTCGCCGAGGGTTCGGTCGACATCGTCGTGGGCACGCATCGACTCCTGTCCGAGGACGTCCTCTTCGCGGATCTCGGCCTGCTCGTCGTCGACGAGGAGCAGCGCTTCGGTGTCAAGCACAAGGAGCGGCTCAAGAAGATGCGGGCCTCGATCGACGTCCTGACGCTGACCGCCACGCCGATCCCCCGCACCCTGTACCTGTCGCTCTCGGGGATTCGCGACCTGTCGCTGATCCGGACCCCGCCCCGGGACCGTATGCCGATCTACACGAACGTGCTGCCGTGGACGGACCAACTCCTGTCCGAGGCGCTGCAGCGCGAGCACGACCGCGGCGGGCAGTCCTTCTTCCTGCACAACCGCATCGACACGATCTACACGGTCGCCGAGGAGATCCAGGCGTTCGTTCCCGAGGCCCGGCTGGGGGTCGCGCACGGACAGATGGGCGGGGCGGAGCTCGACGAGGTGATGCGCGGGTTCGTGGACGGCGAGATCGACGTCCTCGTGTGCTCCTCGATCATCGAGAACGGTCTGGACGTCCCGAACGCCAACACGCTGGTGGTCGACCGGGCCGACCGCTTCGGGCTGGCCCAGCTCTACCAGATCCGCGGGCGCGTCGGCCGCTCCGACCGGCGGGCGTACTGCTACCTGCTCGTGCCCGACGACGTCGCCGAGGACGCCGAGCGGCGCCTGCGCGTGCTGGAGCACTACACCGAGCTGGGCTCCGGCTACTCGGTCGCCTTGCGGGACCTCGAGCTGCGGGGCGCGGGCAACCTTCTCGGGGCGGACCAGTCCGGATTCGCGCAACAGATGGGGCTGGACGCGTACATGCGCCTGCTGCGCAAGACGGTGCGCCGCATCGAGCGGGGGGACGAGGTCCCGGAATGGCCCGACCCGGACGTCTCGCTGGAGGGCTCGGCCTTCCTCCCCGACTCGTACGTTTCAGATTCGAGCCAAAAGCTCCATCTTTACCGGCGCCTCTCGAAGGTCGGCACGCGCACCGAGGTCGAGTCGCTGCGGCTGGAGCTCGCGGACCGGTTCGGGTCGCTGCCGGCCGAGGTGGAGCGGCTGCTGGACGCGACGACGCTTCGCGTGCTCGGTCGGGCCGCGGGCGTCGAGAGAATCATCGTCCGCGCCCGCGATGCGCGCCTGACCTTCCGGGAGAGCGTCGTTCCGAGGATTACGGTGCTGGAGGGACCGCTGAGGCAACGGGGCGTCTCTCTCGAGGTCCGGCGTGTGCATCCGCTGTCGCTGCAACTGGAGCAGGAAGGCCCGCATGCGATCCTGGAGACGGTGGCCGTCGCGCTCGCGGCGTTGACCTCGCCGAGATCGGCCGCCGCGTGAGCGCGGCCGGGAAGCGCGCGGGCCGTGACGGGACGGGAGTGGATCAGGCTGCAAGGAGACCCGTGTTCATGAGGAATCGGTGGATGGGCCCGGCCGCGGCCGGGCTGGTGGTGGCGGTGGCCGCCTGCGGGGAGCCAGGCGCCGACGAGGCGCTGGTGGCCCGCGTCGACGGCCACGAGCTGACCGTCGACCAGGTCGTGGATCTCCTCGTCGACGAGGAGCAGCTCGCGCCGGACGCGAACGTCGTCCGCACGTTGGCGGGCTTCTGGATCGACTACACGCTCCTGGCCGAGGCCGTGAGGGAGGACTCGACGTTTCGCCGGCTCGACCTCGAGCCGCTGGTCCAGCGGCAGCTCGAGCAGACGATGGTCTTCCAGCTGCGGGACTCGGTGATCCAGGTGGACACGTTCATCACCGAGGGAGAGCTGCAGGAGCTGTACGAGACCCAGGACCCGTCCGTCGAGCTGCGGGCGCGCCACATCATGCTCACGTACCCGGTCCAGGCGACGCCCGCCCAGAGGGACAGCGTGCGGGCGCTCCTCGAAGACCTGCGCGAGAGCATCGTCGCGGGTGGCGCATCGTTCGAGGCCTCGGCCCGCCAGTACAGCCAGGATCCGTCCACCGCCCGGCTGGGCGGCGACCTCGGGTATTTCGGACGCGGCGAGATGGTGGCGCCCTTCGAGGAGGCGGCGCTCGCCCTCGAGACGGGCGAGGTGAGCGAGGTCGTGGAGACGCCGATGGGTCTGCACCTGATCCGGCTCGACGACCGGCGCACGCAGGGATTCGAGCAGATCGCTCCGAGCTTCCGGCTGCAGGTCCAGGACCGGCGCGTGCAGGAGGCCGAGTCGACCTTCGTGGCCGCGATCGAGGGCCGCGTGAGCCCCGCCCACACCGCTGACGCCCTCCCGGTCGCCAGAGAGCTCGCACGGAATCCGGGCACGACGCTCTCGCGGAGAGCGGCCCGGAGACCGCTGGTCGAGTGGGCGGGCGGGGGCGTGACGGCCGGCGAGCTGCAGATGATCCTGCGCTTGGAGGCGCCGCAGCTCCGCGACGCCCTCGCGTCCGCCGAAGACGACGTGGTCGAAGGCTTCCTCGACGATCTCACGCGGCGCGAGCTCCTGATCGAGGAGGCCCGTTCGGCGGGTCTGCAGCCCGATCGGGAGCGCGTCGACTCGCTCGTCGCCGACGCGGCGCGACAGCTGCGCAACGCGGCCCGAAGCCTCGGCCTGATGAGCCTCGACCAGGCCCCGGGCGAGCCCGCGGAGCTCGCCGTGGCGCGCGCCGTGGAGGGGGCGTTGGCGGACAACCTCGCGGGCGCCACGCAGTTCGTGCCGCTGGGCATCGTGAGCTTCCAGCTCCGCGACCGCGCCTCGTTCGCCTTGGTCGACGCGGGGATCGGTCAGGCGATCCTGCGGATCTCGCAGGTCCGTGCCGGCCGCGCGCCGTCCCCGGCGGAGGGAGCCGGAGCGACGGGCGAGGTCACGGATACGCTCGGCCCGGCACCGAGACCGTGACCCGGTCCGGAACCACCCCGGCCGCATCGGGTTACGACGCCCCATCATGAAGCGCGCTTCCCTCGTTTGCCTCGGCCTCCTGCTCGCACCGGCGGCGTCGTTCGCGCAGATCCCCGGCAGCGACGTCGTCGATCGGCTCGTCGCCATCGTGGGCGACTCGACCGTGGTGCAGACGCAGATCCAGGAGGAGATGCAGCGGATGGCGCTCAACGGGACCCCGGTCCCGGCGCCGACGGATCCCGAGTACGAAGAGGTCTTCCGCAGCGTGCTCGACCAGTTCGTGAACCAGCTCCTCGTCGTGCAGGCGGCGGCCAAGGACACGCTCATCCAGGTCGACGAAACGACGATCGACGAGCGCGTCTCGGAGCAGATCGATCAGCTCGCTCAACAGTTCGGCGGCCAGCCGGCGCTCCAGCAGGCGCTGGCGGCGGAGGGCCTCACGCTGGCCGAGTACCGCGAGCTCATGAAGAGCCAGGCTCGGATGGCGCAGATCCAGCAGCTCTACTTCCAGCTCCACCTTCGGGACGCCACGCCCGCGGAGGTCACCGAGGACGAGCTCCTCGAGCGCTTCCAGGAGGCGCGAGGTTCGCTCTCGCAGCGGCCCAAGCTGTTGACGTTCCGCCAGATCCTGCTGCGCCCCGAGGCGTCGGAGGCGGCCAAGGACGCGGCGCGGGCCGAAGCCGATGCGCTGCTGGAGCGGGTGAACGCGGGCGAGGACTTCGCGACGCTGGCCCGGGAGCACTCCGACGACCTCGGCTCGGCGGAGCTCGGTGGCGACCTCGGCTGGTTCCGGCGGGGCCGGATGGTGAGGGAGTTCGAGGACGCGGCCTTCAGCCTCCTCGCCGGCGAGATCAGCCCGGTCGTGGAGACGGACTTCGGGTTCCACATCATCAAGGTCGAGCGCTTCCGCTCCGGGGAGCGTCAGGCGCGCCACATCCTCGTCATCCCCGAGATGACGGACGCCGACCTGCAGACGACCCGCGACCTCGCGGCCGAGATCATGACCCGGGCACGCGCGGGCACCGCGCTACCCGAGCTCCTCGAGACCTACGCGGAGCACGCGGACGAAGCGGCTCCGGACTCGCTGACGCTGCCCTTCGACCAGATCGCCGAGCTGCCGCCGGCCTACGCGCCGTTGCGCACCGCCGAAGCCGGCGATCTCATCGGCCCGCTCGAGTACGGCCTCGGTCCCGGCGAGACCCGGGTCGGCATCGTCAGCGTGGTCGAGGTCCGCGAGGCCGGCGCCTACACCTTCGAGGACCTGCGTGCCCAGATCGCCAGCCAGCTCCAGCGGGAGAAGCAGATCGAGCGTCTGCTCGCGGGGCTGAGGGAGAGCACGTACATCGACGTCCGCATGTAGGTGCGCCCCCACATCGTCGTCACACCCGGCGATCCCCGGGGCATCGGCCCCGAAGTGGCGCTTCGCGCGCTCGAGGCGCTGCAGGCCGGCGACGACACCCTCCGGATCTCCCTCGTCGGACCCGGTGGCCCGGTCGATCGCGACGGCTTCCTCGAGCTCGCCGAGCGAGCCCGCCGGGATCCGGGCGAGGACGCGGTGTGGGGCGCCGCCGCGGCCGCCGCCATCGAGCGAGCGGTGGAGCTCGCGCTTCACGGTGACGCGCATGCCGTGGTGACGGGGCCGCTGCACAAGCCGTCCCTCCGCGCGGCCGGCTTCGCCGTGCCCGGTCAGACGGAGCTGCTCCAGGCGCTGTCCGGGTCCGAGGGCGTCGGCATGCTGATGGCCGCCGAGCGCACGCTTCTCGGCGCACCGCTCCGCGTGCTCCTCGCCACGACACACCTTCCGCTGAACGAGGTCCCGGACGCGGTCACCGAGGAGCTGCTCGTGGGGCAGATCGGGCTCCTCGATCGTGCGCTCCGGCGCGACTGGGGCATCGCCGAGCCGAGCATCGCGGTGTGCGGGCTGAACCCGCACGCCTCCGACGGCGGCCTCTTCGGCCGCGAGGAGGCCGAGGTGTTCGAGCCTGCCCTCGCGCGGGCCCGGGCGAGCGGGGCAAACGCGGAGGGGCCCCTTCCCGCGGACACCGTCTTCAGCCGCGCGCTCTCGCGCGAGTTCGACGCCGTGGTCGCGCCGTACCACGACGTGGGCATGGCCGCCTTCAAGACGGTCTCGTTCGGGAGCGGGGTGAACGTGACGATCGGGTTACCTTTCGTGCGCACCTCGCCCGACCACGGCACGGCCTTCGACATCGCGGGCACCGGCCGTGCCAGGGCGACGTCCATGGTGGAAGCCATCAGGCTGGCCTCGGAGCTCGCGAGAGAGCGCTTTGACACGGATTCGGTCGATGTCTAACGTTGCATCCCGGAACAAGCCCACGTCCCGCCCCCACGTGGTCCGGTGATCAAGCTCACACGCGTCTCGAAGGAGTACCCCAAGCGCGGGCACGCGCTGCGTGACGTCTCCTTCCACGTCAGGAAGGGCGAGTTCGCCTTTCTGACGGGGCACTCCGGCTCGGGCAAGTCGACGACCATGCGGCTGATCCACATGGCCGACAAGCCGACCGAGGGCGAAGTCCGCGTGACCGGCTACTCCTCGGAGCGCATCACCCAGCGGGACCTCTGGAAGGTCCGCCGACGTGTCGGCTTCGTCTTCCAGGACTTCCGGCTGCTCCCCGGTCGGACGGCCCTGGAGAACGTCGCCTTCGCGCTGGAGGTGACGGGCACCCCGAGGAGCGCGATCCAGAGCAAGGCGAACCGGCTCCTGAGCCAGGTGGGTCTCTCCCCCAAGGCGGGAGCGCTCGCCCACGAGCTCTCCGGAGGAGAGCAGCAGCGGGTGGCGATCGCGCGCGCGCTCGTGAACGATCCCTTCGTCCTGCTGGCCGACGAGCCGACCGGCAACCTGGATGACCGGGCGACGCGCGGGGTGATGGACCTCTTCTGGGACATCAACGCGAAGGGCATGGCCGTCCTGATGGCAACGCACGACCTGGAGCTCGTCCGACGCTATCCCCACGCTCGCGTCTTCGAGCTGGAGCACGGGGAGCTCGTCTTCGACTCCGCGCTGGCCGCCGAGGGAGAGCTGACACCCAGCCTCCAGGAGGAGCGGGGGCCGAGAAGCGTCACCGACGGAGCCGCCTGATGTACGCGATCCGGGAGGCCGTGGCCGCCTTCAAGCGGGCACCCGTTCTCACGGGGCTGTCCTCGGCCATGGTCGGCCTGGCCCTCTTCGTGGTCGGCCTCTTCGGCCTCGCAACCTACAACCTCCGCCTGGCCCTTACGGCGATCGAGGAGCGGGTGGAGGTCGCGGTCTACCTCCGCGACGACGCGCGCCAGAGCGAGATCGACCTGCTTCTGACCGAGCTCGCCGCGATCCCCGAAGTGCGCATGGTCAGCTTCGTCTCGAAGCGCGACGCCCTGGAGCGCGCCCGAGCGGACCTGCCCGAGTTCGGCGAGCTGTTCTCCGACCTGGAGATCAACCCCCTGCCCCAGTCACTCGAGGTCGAGCTGAGGCCGGGCGCGAGGGACGCGGAGGTCGTCCGGAGCATCTCCGACGCCGCGATGGCCTACCCCTTCGTCGAGGAGGCCCGCTACGGCCGCGAGTGGGTCGACCGCCTGTTCACCCTCCGTCGGATCGGAGCCGCGAGCACCGCGGTTCTCGGAACCGCGTTCGCGCTCGTGGCGGCGCTGATCATCGGCACGGCCCTGCGGATCGCGATCTTCGCTCGCCGCGACGAGATCTACGTGATGCGCCTCGTCGGTGCGAAAAACGGCTTCATCCGCCGGCCCTTCCTGCTGGAGGGGGCCATGGCCGGGCTCATCGGAGGCCTGCTGGCGTGGCTCCTCACCTACGGCACGTATCGCGGCGTGTACACGTACCTCTTCGAGGTCGCCTGGGTACCGACCGCATGGATCGCGCTGGGCCTCGTCTCCGGCGCAGCGTTCGGCGCCTTCTCGAGCGCGCTCGCGATCCGACGCCATCTGCGCGAGATCTGACGGTGCAGCCACCGAGTCGAACGTTCCTGGTGCTCGCCGCAGGCCTCGCCTTGCTCCTCCCGCGAGCCGGGTCGGGCCAGGTCGAGGCGTTGAGGCGCGAGATCCTCGAGAGCCAACGGCGCCTGGAGGAAGTGCGGGCCGAGCGGGCACGCCTCGCGCGGGAGATGGGCGACGTCCGCAATCGGGTGCGCGACACCGCAGCCGAGCTGGCCAACGTGGAGCGCCGCCTGTCGGCGTCGCGCTCCGTGCTCGCCGAGGTCCAGTTCCAGTCCGACGCGACGGCCGAGCAGATCCGCGAGACGCAGCGGGACCTGGTCCGGTCGCAGGACCGCCTCGCGGAGAGCGAAGCGGTGCTGCGGCGCCGCCTGCGGGACATCTACAAGATGGGTCCCCTGCAGACCGCTCAGGTGCTGCTCGGCGCCCGGTCCTTCACGGACCTCCTGAACCGCTATCGGTACCTGCAGCGGATCGCCGCCTTCGATCGCTCGCTCGTGCAGCGGATCGCCGGTCTCGAGGCGGACCTCGCCGCACAGGAGCGCGCCCTGCAGGATCGCATGGCGACGCTCGGCAGCCTCCGGCAGGACCGGCTCAGCGAGGTCGCCGAGCTGCAGTCCGTCGAGGTCGAGCGCCAGAGGGCGCTGCAGCAGTACCGCGCCCGGGAGCGCACCACGGCGAGCCGGCTCGAGCAGCTCGACGCGGACGAGGGTCGTCTCACCGGTCTCATCGTCGACCTCGAGCAGCGCCGGCGCGAGGTCGAGGCGAGGACGGCGAGCTCCGGAGGCCCGTCGATCCGGTCGGAGGACGCGGGCTCGCTCGACTGGCCGATCGAGGGCGAGATCATCTACGGGTTCGGGCGCGAGCGACAGCCGAACGGAACCGTGCTGCGCTGGAACGGAATCGGAATCGCGTCCGCCACCGGCGAGCCGGTGCGAGCCGTCAAGGCCGGACGCGTCGTTCTGGCCGGTCCCTTCGAGGGGTACGGGCCGACGGTCGTCCTGAGCCACGGCGACGGGTTCTACACGCTCTACCTCTACCTCGAGGACATCGGCGTCGTCGAGGGCCGTGACGTCGAGGCCGGACAGGTGGTGGGCACGGTGGGTGGCGCGGACACGCCCGAGGGCCCGCACATCGAGTTCCAGATCCGTGCGCCCGCGGACGGATCGTCTCCCGAGGCACAGGACCCTCTCCTCTGGCTCCGGCCTCCCGGGCGCCCGTGAGCCTCCACGCCCTGGTCGGACACGAGGACCTCCGACGGGTGCTCGTCGAGGCCCACGCGCGCTCCACCCTGCCTTCCGCCCTGCTCTTTCACGGGCCTCGCGGGGTAGGCAAGCAACGCCTCGCGCTCTGGCTCGCGCAGCTCCTCGTCTGCGAGCGCCCCGGGGACGGTCCGTGTGAGCGCTGCGGTCCCTGCAGGATGGCGGCGTCCCTGGAGCATCCGGACGTGCACTGGTACGTGCCCCTGGCGAGGCCGAAGAACGTCAGCGGGGATCGACTCGTCGACGCGCTCGAGGACGCGCGCATGGCCGCCCTGGCCGAGGTTCGCGAAGAGTCGCTCCGGTCCAGCCACGCCAGCGAGGTGCGAGGCCTCTACCTCGCTACGGTCCGCAACATCCGCTCTCGTGCGCACAAGCGTCCGGTCATGGCCGCGGGCCCCGTCTTCATCGTCGGGGACGCCGACCTCCTCGTGCCGCAGGAGGCGAGCCCGGAGGCGGCCAACGCGCTCCTCAAGCTCCTCGAGGAGCCTCCGGGGTCGGCCCGCTTCGTGCTGACCACCAGCGAGCCGGGGCTCCTCCTTCCCACGATCCGGTCGCGGACGGTGCCGCTCCGGGTCGAGGGGCTCTCCGACGACGCCGTCGCGACGGTCCTGCGGGAGCAGCGGGGGATCGACGGGGAGACGGCCACCTGGGCGGCGCGTCTCGGGCGAGGCTCGATCGGGCGTGCCCTCGGGTTCCTTCCCGAGGGAGAAGGCACCCCCGCCCTGGAGTCGGTGCGCCGTCGAGCGCTCGAGCTCGTCGAGGTCGCGACGGGGCGCGACCCCTCGGACGGCTGGGCGGCGGCCCTCGGGTTCCCTCCAGCGGGGGCGCGCTCGCTCCTCGAGCTCTTCGCCTTCGTGGAGGAGTGGCTGCGCGACCTGGGCGCCGTCGCGGTAGGCGCCGACGCGCTGGTCCTCAACGTGGACGCCCTGCAGCGCCTTCGCGGGCTCGTGGCGTCCGCGGGGATCGAGGCCGTGAACGTGCCGGCCGCGTTCTCGACCGTCCAGACCGCGCGCGAGCTCGCCCGGGGCAACGTCAATCCCCAGCTCATCGTGAGCGGGCTGGTGCGCGGGCTCGGGCGGGCTCTGAGGCCCGGCGCGCCCGCTTCGGCGGTAACGGCGAGGCGTCCGTGAGCGAGCGATCCGACGGCCTGACTCATCTGGACCCCGAGGGCCGGCCGCGCATGGTCGACGTCTCGCAGAAGCGCGTGACGGCCCGGCGCGCCGTCGCCGAGGGCCGCATCGTCATGTCCGCCGGGACGCTCGAACGGATCCTCGCGGGGAAGACCGACAAGGGTGATCCCGTGCAGGTCGCCGAGCTCGCGGGCGTCATGGGCGGCAAGAGGACCGCCGACCTGATCCCGCTCTGCCACGCGCTGCCCGGAGCGAGCATCCGCGTGCGGGTCCGCGCCGAGCCCGAGCTGCCGGGCCTGGTGGCCACCGCGGAGGCGACCATCGCCGGGCAGACGGGGGTCGAGATGGAGGCGCTGACCGCCGTCTCCGTGGCGCTTCTGACGGTCTACGACATGGCGAAGGCCGTCGATCGCGGCATGCGGATCGAGGGGATCCGGCTCCTCGCCAAGGAAGGCGGACGCTCCGGCCCGTGGAGCGCCGGCTCCTGAGCGGCCGGCTCTGAAACGCTTCACCAGGAGCCGGACGGGCCCCCGACGGTCGCGATCGGGACGGTGAGCCTCTCCCCGACCCTCAGGTACCGGGGGCGCACGTCCGGGTTGGCCGCGCGCAGGTCGTCGACGCTCACCCGATACCGAACGGCGATGTGCGACAGCGTCTCTCCCGACGCCACCGTGTGCTCCACGGAGGTGACGCGCCGCTCCATCGGGATGAGCGCGTAGTTCTCGATGAAGAGGGCTCCCCTCCCCTCCGGCACGCGGAGCGTGAAGCGCTCTCCCGGGGGCGTGATGCCACGGAGAAGCTCGGGATTCAGCCACCGGATCTCCTCTTCGGAGGTCTCCGCCGCCCCCGCCACCACGTCGAGCGTGGTCGCGTCCGGCACGCTGACCTCGTCGAAGGCGAAGGGCGTCCCGCCCGGCTCCCGATAGCCGTAGTCCTCCGGGCGGGTCGCGACCGTGATCGCCCCGACCAGCTTCGGCACGAAATGCCGCGTCTCACTCGGAAAGTGCCGACGCAGCGCCCAGAACAGGCTGTCCGAGGGCTCGGCCAGGGGCGCGTGCGTGCTCAGGATCCTGCGCGCTCGGTTCGGGCCGCCGTTGTACGCAGCGAGCGCGAGGAACCACGAGTCGAACTCTCCGTGGAGCCAGCCCAGGAACTCGACCGCGGCCTGGGTCGACTTGAAGGGGTCCCGACGCTCGTCCACCAGCGGTGTGACCTCCATGCCGAGCTCGCGGGCGGTTCCCGGCATGAACTGCCAGAGTCCGACGGCGGCGGCTCGGCTGCGGGCCCCGGGGTTGTAGCCGCTTTCGATCAGCGGAAGGTACCGCAACGACGCGGGCATCCTTCGCTCGAGCAGAGCCGAGTCGACCGTCTGCTCGAAGTGTCCCATGCGCCGGAGGAAGTCCGGCATCCACCCCGACGCCGCCCCGCTCCAGTACGCCACCCAATCGTCGACGGCGGCCCGGAACTCGGCGTCCCTCAGGACGGGCGAGGCCAGGATCTCGTCGACCAGCTCCTCGCCGTCGGGCGGCGCGAGCTCCGGGACCTCGCGCTCCAGGACGAGCCCGGGCGCGACCTCGATCGCAGGAGCCGCGAGCGGACCGGGGGGCAGCACGGGAACTTCGACGCCCCGACACCCGAGGCCGAGAAGCACGCAGCCCAGCGCAGCGCATCCGAGCGGTGACGTCCTCACGCGGCGCCGGTCCCGGCCGGAACGGCGACCGACCCGCCCCATGATCGTGTGACGGCCATCACACGCTGTAGTTCGGCGCTTCCCGCGTGATCGTCACGTCGTGCGGGTGGGACTCCCTGAGACCGCCCGGCGTGACCCGGATGAAGCGCGATCGGACTCTGAGCTCTTCGATCGAGCCCATGCCGCAGTACCCCATTCCGCTCCGCAGGCCACCGACCATCTGGTAGATCGTGTCCGAGACCGGACCCTTGTAGGGCACCCGCGCCTCGATCCCCTCGGGCACGAGCTTGCGCTTCTCCAGCTCCCCCTCCTGGAAGTACCGGTCGGCGGAGCCCTCCTCCATGGCGGAGAGCGAGCCCATGCCCCGCACGGTCTTGAAGCGTCGGCCCTCCAGCAGGAAGGCATCCCCCGGCGCCTCGTCGGTGCCCGCGAACATCGAGCCCATCATCACGCAGTGCGCCCCTGCCGCGAGCGCCTTCACGACGTCCCCGGAGTAGCGGATCCCGCCGTCCGCGATCACCGGCACCGATCCGTCCACGCCCTCGACCGCGTCCATGATCGCGCTGAGCTGCGGCAGACCCACGCCGGTGACCACGCGCGTCGTGCAGATCGAGCCCGGGCCCACCCCGACCTTGACCGCGTCGACGCCGTGCTCGAGGAGCGCTCGCGCCCCCTCGGCCGTGCCGACGTTGCCCCCGACGAGCTGCACGTCCGGAAAGCCCCGGCGGACCCGTGCCACCGCGTCCAGGACCCCCTGGGAGTGGCCGTGGGCGGTATCGACGACGAGGATGTCGACACCGGCGTCCACGAGCCTCTCCGCGCGCTCCAGGTCCGACTCCGAAGCGCCGATGGCCGCGCCCACGCGCAGGCGGCCGTGCTCGTCCTTGCAGGCGTTCGGGTAGAGCCGGCGCTTGAAGATGTCCTTGACGGTGATCAGCCCACGCAGATGTCCCGCACCGTCGACCACCGGCAGCTTCTCGATCCGATGCTCGTGTAGGATGACCTGTGCCTCGTCGAGGGTCGTGCCGACGGGAACGGTGACCAGGTTCTCCGACGTCATGACCGCGGAGATGGGCCGCGTCAGGTCGGTCTCGAACTGGAGATCTCGATTGGTGATGATGCCCACGAGCCGGCCGTCGTCCTCCACGATCGGCACGCCGCTGATGGAGAAGCGGGCCATCAGGTCGTGCGCGTCCTGCAGCGACCCGTGCGAGGTGAGCGTGATCGGATCGAGGATCATCCCGCTCTCCGAGCGCTTGACCCGGTCCACCTCCTCGGCCTGGCGCTCCGGACCGAGGTTCTTGTGGATGATCCCGATCCCGCCCTCCCGCGCCATCTGGATGGCCATGGCCGACTCGGTCACGGTATCCATGGCCGCGGACACGAGCGGGATGTTGAGCGCGATCTCACGCGTCACGCGCGAGCTCACGTCGGTGTCCTTGGGATGCACCCGGGAGTGCCCCGGGACCAGGAGCACGTCGTCGAAGGTGAGCGCTTCCTTGAGGATTCGACCCGCACCAGGGGCTCGATCGGTCATCGGTGCCGGACCCTGTGGAAAGGAGAGGCGCCCGCCTCCGCGTCACCCCGAAACGGAGTGCCGAAGGACGGGCGCTCGGCCGGAACGTGCACCACTCGTGGCTTCATGGGGGAGGATATCCGGAGCGACCGGGAGCGTCAACGCCGCGTGACCCGCCGGCGCGGCTCCCCGTCACTCCCCCGGACCCGAGGCCGACGCGGACTTCCTCGGGTCGGCCTCGATCCGCTCGGCCTCGGTCCTCTCCGGGCGGCCGTCCCCCTCACGCTCCTCCGGCTCGAGC